>JAAVYD010000020.1 GCA_022790955.1 Bacillota bacterium | reverse complement strand
GCCCGCTCCTATGGCGATCATGCCGATACCGCCGCCCGTAGGAGTATGACTGTCCGAACCAAGCAGCGTCTTTCCCGGAACGCCGAAGTTTTCTATATGAAGCTGATGACAGATACCGTTGCCCGGCTTTGAAAATAAGACTCCGTGTCTTTTTGCGACGCTCTTTATAAACTCGTGGTCGTCCGCATTTTCAAATCCTGTCTGCAGCGTGTTGTGATCTATGTAAGCTACCGAAAGCTCCGTCTGGATCTTATCTACATCCATTGCTTCAAGCTGCAGATAAACCATAGTACCTGTGGAGTCCTGAGTCAGCGTTTGATCTATTTTGATCTTAATTTCCTCTCCGGGCACAAGACTGCCTTCTACCAGATGTTCTTCAAGAATTTTATACGCTAAGGTTTTACCCATTTATTTTTAATCCCCTTTCCGAAATAGAATTAAATAATTACATACTTGTAAATACGTCATACATTTAGTTTTATTGTATACAATTATATATCTAAATCCGGGAATTGTAAACACATATTTTTATAGTCACTGCATTTAATAATCATTAAAAAGGAAGCGAGAGAAAATACGGTATAACAAGAACGTTCTTATCAAACCTTTCGCAGAGTTTTTAATTCATATATTGCTTTGCTGCGCTGTCCCATTTTGTACGTTTATTTCTTTACATTCCAAAAAACACAGTTTGTATTATTCTTTACTGTGTTTTAGCAAAATGAGCGCGGAAAACGCAGGCGGGCTCATTGCCCGGCAATAACGGCAACGAAGTTTACGCCGCATTTTAACCGCTGAACTTTACTGATTTTTGAATGAGTTGACTGTATGCACGACAAATATTGATTATTTCTACTTTTTTATTGTTTCTGTAATTTCTTCGGTACAAATATCATCATAATATACATAACAAGTTGTAAACGTTTTTATGTAAATATCGAAATCTGAAATCTGCTTAGTTTTATTTCTGCGAACGGCGTTTTTTCCTGCTCTTAAACTTTTTATCACCGTTTTTATCTGAAAATCTGCCTTTTTCGAAATTTCTGCCTCTGTCCTGCCTTGCTCCCGACGACTTAGAAGACTTGAAAGGTTTACGATCTCTGCCTCTCGCAGGCTTGCCCTTGCGTCTGCCTCGCTTCGAATAAGGCGAATATCCGCCGTCCTCGTCGTCAAAATCCATATGCTCGTAAGCTCTGTCGCCGAGTTCTCCGAAAGCCATTCCGAACAAAACTGCAGCAACGTCCCTTTCGGTTATAAATACGTCTTCTTTCTCAGCGTCCTTTATTATCTTATCTATAATCTCAAGATCTTTTCCCTGAGGTCCCTGCTCTGCGAGCTGTCTTACTTTCAGCACAGCCGCGTTTCTTCTTACCTCGCGAACTTCGTCTATCGCAGGCGGTCTTGTCCACATTATATCCGCCTTGGTATATCTCATGATATCCCTCAGCCTGTAAGCCTCTCTGCTCGATATAAAAGAATACGCCACGCCGCTTTTGCCCGCGCGGCCCGTCCTGCCGATACGATGAACATATTGTTCCGGATCCTCCGGAATATTGTAATTGAAAACAGCCTCCACGCCGCTCACATCAATACCTCTTGCCGCAACATCCGTAGCTACGAGTATATGAGTGATGCCGTGCCTGAATTTATTCATCACGCGATCTCTCTCATTCTGCTTCATATCGCCGTGAAGCGCATCCGCCGGATATCCCCTATTTTGGAGCATAGCTGTGACTTCGTCCACCCTGCGTTTAGTGTTACAGAATACAAGAGCCAGAGAAACATTATTAACGTCTATAAGCCTGCATAAAAGCTCTACCTTTGCGGAATCTCTCACTTCAATATAATATTGATCTATAAGCTCTACAGTAAGCTCTTTTTTTGCTATATGGATATGTATGGGATCTTTCTGATATTTCATCGCAATCTCTGTGATCTCAGGCGGCATGGTAGCAGAAAACAGCATCATCTGCTTTTCATCTGGAATCTCAGAAAGAATTTTATCTATATCTTCTCTAAAACCCATATTCAGCATCTCGTCCGCCTCGTCGAGAACTACCATTTTTAAATCATCGAAACGCAAAGTTTTTCTTCTCATATGATCCATTATCCTGCCCGGCGTTCCGATTATGATCTGCGGCTTTTTTTTCAATGCCGAAATCTGAGTTTCTATATGCTGACCACCGTAAATGGCTACAGACTTTATCCCATGAGTATATTTTGATACTTTTCTCAATTCTTCAGCCACTTGTATAGCAAGCTCCCTTGTAGGGCAAAGAACCAACACCTGCGGAGCGCGGCTTTTTTTATTGCACATCTCTATTGCGGGTATTCCGTAAGCGCATGTTTTTCCCGTTCCTGTCTGCGCCTGCCCAATAACGTCGCTTCCCGTCATAACGGCTGGTATAGCCTGACTTTGTATAGGCGTAGCCTCCGTAAAACCCATCTCGTCGAGGGCCCTTACTAATTCTTTTGAAATATTAAGCTCATTAAACTGTATATTTTCCATTAACTTTCCTTTCATTGTGCCGATATTAAAATAGTAAACCGATTTTATAATATTTAGTACCTAATTGCAAGAGGAAGTCAATATCATGAAAATCAAAACAAGATTTAAATTACAAATTATCATCACAGCTATATGCTATCTCATAATGTACGGAGCAGCGGCTCGCATGCTCAGAGGTATGTTCGAGCTTGAACAGGATCTGTTTCCTTCGTACACAAGAGGCGTTATTATTTTAGGAATAATATGCGTGGTCGTACTTGCGGCTATTACCGCTTTCGGAGTGCTGATGTACAAATCCATAATAAAACCTCTCGATGAGCTTAACAATATCGCTATCGCCATATCCAAAGGCGATTTCAGCAAAGAACTCACTTATGACAAGGATAACGAATTCGGCACAGTGGCTACCAATTTCAAGAAAACCGTATCGCGGGCAAACGAATATTCCGAATACATAGAAGAAATATCCTATCTTCTTAATGAAATAGCAAACGGCAATATGGGATTCACTGTTAAACACAATTTCGACGGTGAGTTTGCGGAAATCAAAAAGGCATTTGATAAAATTTCCAACACTTTAAGCGTTACCATGTCAAAGATCCACAACTGTTCAGACAACATTCTCGATACTTCCGAACAAATGTCATCTAATCTTCAGGATCTGAGCCAGAGATCCATAGAACAGTCAAATTCCGCCGACCAGCTCGCAAGCGCGCTGAATAATATTTTCTCTCATATTACCGATACGGCGCAGCATGCTTCCGATGCAAGAGAAGCCGCAAACAAAGTAGATAAAGAAATGTCCATCGGAAACGACCAAATGCAGAGCATGATGTCTGCAATGAACGACATAAGCACAGCTTCCAGCGAAATCGAAAAGATCATTAAGACTATCGAAGACATAGCGTTCCAGACAAACATCCTGGCTCTTAACGCCGCGGTAGAAGCAGCAAGGGCAGGCGCAGCAGGCAAAGGCTTTGCCGTTGTAGCAGACGAAGTCCGCAATCTTGCAAATAAGAGCGCAGAAGCTGCAAAAGTCACTACTGATCTTATTAAAACATCTCTGTCGGCAGTGGAAAACGGTACGTCTATCGCAGACAATACAGCCAATTCCTTCTCTGAAATGATGATTCACTCTCAGAAGGTTATCAGCCTGGTAAACAACATTTCAGCGGATATGGATATTCAGACAGAAAACGCAAACCGCATAAACGAAAATATATCAATGATAACAGGCGTTATCCAGATGAATACGACCACCGCTCAGGACAGCGCAGATTACAGCAAAGGATTGGTAACTCAGGCTGAAACACTAAAAACCCTGATTTCAAAATTCAAAGTAAACGAGAAAGCTGCCAGCGCTTCTCTTGTATCTGCTTCCACTGTTAAAAAACCTTCGGTAACTAATACAGTAGATAACTTTAATTCATACGGCAGCACATCAGACACTATGACGTATGATTTCAGCGTGCCTGATAAAGATTATGCGCCGAAATACGCTTTTGAAAAAGTCGATACTCCTAAAATCGACATCGTAAAACAAAGCGATCCGACTAAAAACGAAACTTCATACACGGTTTCCGGTTACGGAACCGGCGTGTCGTCCCCTGTAATGCCAATGGGCAATCCATTAGACGACGAATACACTCCTGACGACAGGGATTCAAAATATTAATAAAAATTTATCGTCTGAGCAACATACGGTAAATAATTTAAAAGGAACTGATTCAAACTAATTTTGTTTCAGTTCTTTTTTATGGTATAATATTTATAGATTTAATAAACAAAAATAAGATATTATACATAAACTATCAAACGATAAAGAAATCCCGATCATTAAAAAACATAAAAACATTACACAAATTATATTTATGCTAATCCTGATATTTTTAATAACGATGATCGTCAGCGCAGACGGCGTTCAGCCTGAGTCGTCTTATCAGACAACCTCAGAATCAAACAATATTATAAACTTACAGGCGCACAGCAATACAGGCACATACAAAAGTCCAATATTTAAAATTGATAAAAACTTTAAAGGAAATACTTTGCTCATATCGGTTAAAAATGATTACATTATAGGCGTTAATATTCAATTATTCAAATACAACGGCATATTTTCAGGTTATACCTATGCAGGAACACCCCTTTCCATAGATGGAAATCAAAATGATCATTTTGAATATTTCTCTCCTTTTATAGACGATCAAAAATACACAATATCCATCTTTTCTCAAAGCGGACCGTCTGTATATGGTCATCTTACCGTTGATTCTTATACAAAATTTTTGCGATTAGATTCTCTGCATGAAATATTTTCTATGGCTCTACAGGAAACGATATATATCAAAAATTGCTTTCATATCAATCTTTTAAACGAAATGTTCTTCGCCGGTTTTAATGAAATATTTGATATTAAATCCGATATTTACAGCCAAATCGCAGAATAACCGCTTATCATAATGATTAACTGCTCATCTATTCAAAAACTTATTATCAAAAATCAGGATATGCTTATGATAAAAACAAAATATATAAAAAAAACTTTTAAAAGAAACTTCAGCATTTATGATCTATTGAAACCTGCGTTTGTCAGTATTCCCGTTTTTATAATCCTGTCGTTTCTGTCAGAACTGCCTGTCAATATCATTATGGTAAAAATAAACGCTGTATATGCCGTTCCCGACTCTGAGATACTCCAAGTGATCCATATTACAAGCGGTTTTATGTGGATACATACGTTTTTGATGATATCAACCGGAATACTTTTTGCTTCATTCTGTACAAAAAATTTCAGAAGTATATAAATTATTTAAAAACAGAAAGGATTAGCTTATATGTTCAGATATTTATATGCATTCTTATATTAACGATTGCCTGCATTACAAATTCTTATTCTGATTATCACAATTCTGAAATTAATATATTCGGCATCGATTACAATTACGAAAACCCTAAATTTATCTCATATATACTGCCCAAAACCTTTATAACAGCGTTTAATCCTCTCTATATGTCCATTTTCGGTTTTATAATGTACATTTCATATGTACTTGTCTTGCGACTGTATTTTATAAAGAAACAACATTAAATAACTTATCAGGCATATTTTTTATAGTACATTTTCTAAAAAATTCGTTATGCGATGAGCTTTTTAATCAGTATTTATATTAATATCTTTTTGCTCTGTTTATAAATAAAATATAAAACAAACGGCGCAGTATAACCTATAAAAAGCCTTGCCAAAAGCAATGTTTTTATATCCCCAACGCCCGAAATCTGCATTTCAAATGTAAGCACGGTTATAAACAGACTGTGGCATAAATATACAAAATACGAAGACGCATTAATCTTTTCGATTATTTTAATAAAAAAAGATTATCTTTTACTATTTATAGCAATACTTACTTCAAGAAGAATGAATATAGATAAAGTATCAGTTATCAGTTTAAAATTATCAAGCTCAAATATACGTATTTTATAAGCAAATTGAATATACGCCAGAAACACGCATATCAGCACAAAGACGCCCGAAGCGTAAACAGCTCTACTGTTATCCTTCAGGCTGCCGTACAGCCGCTCATAATACCTGCCTGCATATAAACCTGCTATCCAGAAATATATATACAGAAGAAATACTTTATCCGTATAAATAAAATTTATATCGAACAGCTGCAGAACATACCCTGCTTTCGCCGTAAAAAACGAGAACAAAGCCGCGCATAAAACAGATATATACCACGGGATGCAATAAACTATTTTTTTCCATACCGGACGCAGCAGATAAAACTGCATGACCACAATTATATAATAAAAATGCCCCGATATCCCGCCTGTTATTATTCCGCTGAAAAGCTCACTGAAAGATCCTCTAATATACCCTATCTTTATGAACACAACATAATAAATAACGGAAAATATCATATACGGCAGCAAAATATTTCTGCATCGTTCTATAACATATTTACCATAACTTAATTCAAATGAGCTATTGAAGCTAAGCGACATTTTTGCAGCGCCGCTGAATAAAAATGCAGAAACAACAAATTGAGATAAACGCCACGGAATATATATTACCGCCATTTGAAACGACTTCGGGTCTAACTCCGCTATCCCTATGCCCAAAACATGAATCAATATCACAGCCAAACACGCGATAACGTTAAAATAATCCAGTTCTGCAATACGTTTATATTGTATTTTCATATCCACCATACTCACTTAAAAACCATTTTTTAAATTTCGTTAGGGGGATTAATTTTTTATCATGTTAAAAACATTAAAACATAATCACTCGTTAAAATAAAAGTTTCCGTATATCTGTGAAAGGGGTACTGTAAATAGTACCCCCCCCCAATTTCCGAAATTTACTGCAAATATAATATTATTAATCAGATTCTAAAAAACTTCAATTTAATAGACTATTTTACAAATATAGATAATTAAACGATTTAAAATCAACTGACTCTAAGATTATTATCATTATTAAAAAAGAACATCTAAAATTTATGCGTTCAATTCACCATCTGACTATAAAATTATAACACATTACATTGAATAATGCTATTAAAATTTCACAACAAACAACTTTTCTTATGATTTTATAAACCTATTATGAAATCATTTATAAATATTTTCATAATACAGATTTTAATTCACTATCTTACCATATATTGCGTGAGCCTGCTGTAATCCGCAGGATTTAATTCTACTTCAAAATAAGTGCCGTCGTCTTTATATTCCATAGCAGCAACACTGCATTTATCGCACAGATAAGAGGAAATACTGCCCTTATTATAAGGTATAAGAAGAGATGCTTTTCTCATATTTGAAAAAATTATATCGCAGATTTTCTCCTCCAGCATGTCTATATTTATATCGTATTTAGCCGATATACTAATACTTTCTCTGCTTGTTACAGGTATGTCATATTTATTTTCCCTGCGGTCGATCTTATTAAACGCCACTATCATAGGGATATCCCCCGCGCCTATCTCCTTTAACACGGAATTTGTTACCTGCATATTAAATTCACAGTCCTCAGAGGAAACGTCCACCACCTGAACGAGCAGATCGGCGTACAGAACCTCCTCCAACGTACTTTTAAACGCTTCCACGAGGGAATGAGGCAGCTTGCTCACAAATCCTACTGTATCAGTCAGAATAAATTCCCTGTTGGAATCAAGTTTAATGCATCTCTGAGACACATCGAGAGTAGCGAACAGCATGTCTTTTTCAAAAACAGATTTTCCTTCTTTTTCGCTGCGCGTAAGCAGCCTGTTCATAAGAGCTGACTTTCCTGCGTTCGTATAGCCCACGAGAGCCACCACGGGAATCTCCGACTTTTCTCTCTTATTTCTCTGAACCCCGCGGGAAACCTCGGTTTCTTTTATTTCCCGCTTTATCTCGTCCATCCTGGACTGTATATGCCTTCTGTCTGTTTCGAGTTTCTTTTCGCCTGGTCCCCTCGTGCCTATACCGCCGCCCGTACGCGACAGGGATTTTCCGAATCCCAGAAGCCTCGGCATTCTGTATCTGAGCTGAGCGTACTCCACCTGCAGTTTTCCTACGCTCGACGTAGCTCGCGCTGCAAATATGTCTAATATCAGAATTGTTCTGTCCAGCACGGTAACACCCAGCGCATCCTCCAGATTACGAAGCTGCATACCGGACAGTTCGTTATTAAATATAACGGTATTTGCTTCCATATTAGCACACATCTCCGCTAATTCTTCCACCTTTCCCTTACCTATATAAGTAGCTTTATCCGGGCGTTCCCTCGGCTGCACCATCTGACCGAGCACCTCCACATAAGCGGCCTCCGCCAGACTGTCGAGTTCTTCCATAGAAGCTGTGATATCCTCACCAAAACTGACTCCCACAAGAATCGCCCGGTACATATGACCGCTTATTACCTCATTATTTTCATTAAAATCAAACATATATCTCTCCAATTATCTATATTAATCAGCTTTGCGCCTAATCATTGCATATAATTTTAACTTTTTCCATTAATATTAATGATTTTATCCTTATCATTAATACTCTATAAATATATTTTATGGATACTTACCGGCAAAATTGCTTTCATACATACCGATTATCGTATAAATATCATTAATCGTTTATTAGCGATTAACTTTAATTAGGGTATTTATCCTCCTGTATCTCTGATCCACTATTCGGATTTTTAAATGTTGCTAAAATCCTACGATATAAAATCGGACATGCTGTCCTGCGGAATATTAGCGTAAGTATCAGGCACATCGCCCACGATAACAGCCTCCGCTATCAGCACTGTACTTTCTGCCGAAATCCTGTCCGGCATAAAAGGAACGAGCACTTTAGCTTCCGTATTAACATTCATATAAACCTTATACTTAGTCTGATTTATACCCACGCTCTCAAATTCAGTCTTATAACTCACATCACTTACAGCTACGGGAATTATATCAAACTTCAAATGCGGAGTAAACTGCGATAATAATTTACTGCCGAGCAAACTTCCCATAGAAATCCGCACAGACTGAGCGGAATTTTCAGAAACTCCTTCATTTACAATCTTAGCAATGCGAGTACCTATCTTATTAAGCAGTGCAGTATTCAACGAAACAAAAGAAATATTGCCCACTTCCGTTTCTCTGATCTTTATAATATCATTATCTCCAGTACCTGCGAAACTTAAATTTTCTGTATTTTCCGATAGTGCAACGGATTTTTCATCTGTTTCTGTCACTGTATACACTGCATTCATAACGATCTTTTCTATAAATTCCCTGGTTTTTATCTCTGCCGCGCTGTTCAGCGACGGTTTCATGGTATTTTCTATAAACGTAAATAAAGATATTAATATTGCAGCGATAACAAACAAAGCGATGATCAGTTTTGCTTTTCCGCTGAATATCCGTATTTTTGCCTCTTTAGATTGTCCTTCCGACGTTTTCTGAGAAATAAACGCATGCCTCATACTATTAGTCGCCTTTGCTGCAGATCTATGTTTTCCGCCATACCCTATTTTTCCCGCAAAACGGCGCCGCCTTGCAAAATTTTTTTTCCTTCTGCGTCTGCTTCCCATAATAAAAACCCCCGATTTTGATATTATATGAAAATCGGGGATTAAATGTTACATGTTAAATTTACCATATACTCATCACATTCAAAATCGGTAAAATTCAGCGGGTAAAACACTATGTGACTTCGTTGTCGTCCTTGACGGACAATAAGCCCGCCTGCGTCCTTTCGCCTTGTCACACCGCATTTTCCCCGCTTCCTTTTTAACGATTTCAAGTGCGGCGATTATAACAGATATTTATCTAAATCATCCGGATTAAGCTGATCCTTAAACTTTTCCATTACAAAAGATTTATCTATCACCACATCTTCCATTTCAGGATCGGGCAATCTGTAAGATATATCCTCCATAAGTTTTTCCATTACCGTATGAAGCCGCCTTGCGCCGATATTTTCGTTTGTTTCATTAGAAATATAAGCAATCTCGGCAATCTCATCAACAGCGTCCTCCGTAAATTCCACGTTTACTCCTTCCGTTTCGAGAAGCAGTTTATTTTGCGTGATAAGAGCGTTCTTAGGAACTGTCAGAATCTTTTTAAGATCTTCCTTGGTAAGATTTTCTAATTCTACTCTTATAGGAAATCTTCCCTGAAGTTCGGGAATAAGATCCGACGGCTTAGCCACATGAAACGCGCCCGCGCCTATGAACAGCATATGATCTGTCTTGACAGGACCATATTTTGTATTAACTACGCTGCCCTCTACAATAGGAAGTATATCCCTCTGCACTCCTTCTCTTGAAACTCCGGGACCGTGACCGTATTCAGAACTGTCTGCGATCTTATCCATTTCGTCTATAAACACTATACCGTTCTGCTCCGCATTTTCAACAGCGTCCGCCGTCACCTGATCCATATCGAGCAGATTCTGCGCTTCCTGCTCTCTTAATATCTTTCTCGCTTCGCTGACCCTTACTTTCTTTTTTTTCATCTTCTGAGGAACCATATCGCCGAAAATGCTGCCAATACTGATGCTCATGTTTTCATTTCCGCCGATATCTATCGTATTGGCTTTTGTATCTATAACCTCGATCTCTATCATATGATCTTCAAGCAGACCCTCTCGAAGCTGTTGTCTTACCTGCTCTCTCGCCAGTTCATCCTGAGCCTCGCCTTCACCGGAAGGCTCGGAAACATTCTGCTGCGCAGCAGGAAAATAATTATTCATTCCAGGAATATTCATATTAGCAAGAAACGCGAAAGGATTATCGCTCTGCTCCTGACCACGGTTCTTAGTATTTCTTCCCCCTGGTATCATAGAGTCTACTATTTTATCCTCTACTATCTCATCGGCAATCTTATACTTTTCTTCCATCTTCTGCTGCTTAGTAAGCCTGATAGACGCTTCTACGAGATCCCTTACTATAGAATCTACATCTCTGCCTACGTAACCTACTTCCGTAAACTTAGTAGCCTCCACCTTTACGAACGGCGCCTCCATGATTTTGGCAAGTCGTCTTGCGATCTCGGTCTTGCCGCAGCCCGTCGGTCCTATCATCAAAATATTTTTCGGCGTAATCTCCTCGCGCATCTCATCTGACAGCAGATTCCTTCTATGCCTGTTTCTCAGCGCTATCGCTACCGACTTTTTGGCGCTTTCCTGACCTATTATATATTTATCAAGTTCTCCTACGATTTCTTTAGGAGTAAGATTATAAAATTTCCCCATTATCGCTGCCTCCTCCTAAAGTTTTTCCACAGAAATATTTGAATTTGTATATACGCAGATAGAAGAAGCTATATTGAGCGCTTCTCTTACTATTTCCTCTGCAGACATATCGGTATGATGATATAGAGCATTTGCGGCTGCATAAGCGAAATTTCCTCCGGAACCGATAGCCACGAACTGATCATCGGGCACTATAACTTCGCCGTTCCCGGAAATAACGAGAAGCTCGTCTTTATCTGCTACTATCATAAGAGCTTCCAGGTTTCTCATACCTTTATCCGAGCGCCACTTCTGCGCCATAGCCACAGCCGCGCGCTTCAGGTTTCCCGAATGTTCCTCCAGCTTTTTTTCAAACATGTCCGTTAGCGAAAAAGCATCCGCTACAGAACCTGCGAATCCTGTCACTACTGAATTTTTAAATATCTTCCTTACTTTCTTTGCAGACGACTTCATAATGGTATGCTCTCCCATCGTCACCTGCCCGTCGCCTCCGATGCATATATCGTCACCGCGTTTGACTGCAACTATTGTAGTCGCATGGAATTCTACTTTTCCCACTTTAAACCTCCGTATGTACGAATATCTTATAAAGACATCCGTATTAAAATCATTGTTCAGTTTCAATATTTTCCGTATGCTTACATTCGGAATTTGAACATATATGCGTATAATTTTTTGTTTTCTTTTCGGTCATAACAGAGCCGCATTCAGGACACTTCCTATTTGTCGGCTTGTTCCAAAATACCTGGTCGCATTCCGGATACCCCGAACAGCCGTAAAACACTTTTCCCCGCTTGCTTCTTCTTACTACTATATCGTTTCCGCATTTTGGACATTTTACGTCCAGCTTGTGTATAATAGCTTTAGTAGTTTTGCACTCCGGATATCCTGAACAAGCTATAAAATCTCCAAACCTGCCTCTCTTAATAACAAGAGGCTTACCGCATTCAGGACACATCTCTCCTGTAGGAACATCTTCTATTACGACCTTTTCTATCGAATCATCCGCTACTTTAAGATCCTTCTCAAACCCCCGATAAAATTCCGATATTACGTTATGCCAGTCAAGTTCGTCTATTTCTATGGAATCCAGCTTATCCTCCATAACGGCAGTAAAGCCCACGTCTACTATATTGTTAAAATACGTTTCCATAAGCTCCGTTACCAAAATGCCAAGCTCGGTAGGAACGAGGGTTTTCTTTTCTCTTGTCACATACTTTCTTTCTGCAAGAGTTCCTACTATCGGCGCATACGTACTTGGACGACCTATATTCTTTTCTTCCATCTCTTTTACAAGGGTTGCTTCCGTATATCTTGCCGGAGGTTGCGTAAAATGCTGATCACCTTTAAGGCTTAATATCTTTAACACCTCGTCTATAACGAGAGGAGGGATCATAAGATTTTTATCTTCTTCAGATTTATTATCATAAACGGCAAGATAACCTTCAAATTTTATCTTTGAACCGGTAGACCTGAACGTATAACCGCTGTTTTCTATATCCGCGCTCACTGCGTCGAACACTGCGTTAGACATCTGACTCGCCGTAAATCTGCGCCATATAAGATTATATAAATTAAACTGATCCTTAGTAAGGGAATCTTTGATCTCTTCAGGCTTAAGAAGCGGATTGCTTGGTCTTATAGCCTCATGTGCATCCTGAACTTCTTTCTTTTTGTTCGCATATACATTTGTTCCCACAAATTCCCTGCCGTAATCATCTATTATCATATTTTGTACAATTTCTTTTGCTTCTTCCGATATACGCACGCTGTCGGTTCTTATATACGTAACAAGTCCTGTCGTTCCCTGACCCTTGATATCTATACCTTCATAAAGCTGCTGGGCTATCATCATGGTCTTTTTTGTATTAAAGTTCAGCTTATTAGAAGCCTCCTGCTGAAGGCTGCTCGTAGTAAAAGGCGGCATAGGCCGCTTCTTTCTCTCTTTTTCCTCGACTTTCTTTACAACATAGCTGCCCTTCTCAAGTTCTGCAATTATACTATCTGATTCCTCTTTATTGGACGGTCGTATCTTTTTTCCATTATATTTAGCAAGCTCGCCTTTAAATTTCTTGCCTGACTTTTCAAATGTAGCCCCGATAGTCCAGTATTCCTCCGGCTTAAACGCCTGAATCACCTTTTCCTTGTCGCACAGTATTTTTAAAGCCGCCGACTGAACGCGTCCCGCAGAAAGTCCGCGCTGGATCTTTCTCCACAGCAGAGGGCTGATCTGATATCCCACCAGTCTGTCTAAAACGCGCCTCGCCTGCTGAGCGTCTACCAGTTTAAGATCTATGGCTCTGGGATTCTTTATCGCCGTCTTGACCGCATTTTTTGTAATTTCGTTAAATTCTATCCTGCATGGAGTATTTTCGTCTATTCCCAGCAGATTTGCAATATGCCAGGAAATAGCTTCCCCCTCTCTGTCCGGGTCTGTCGCCAGATATACTTTAGAAGCAGACTTAGCCTCTTTTTTAAGCATCTTAATTACATCTCCCTTGCCTCTTATGGAGATGTATTTCGGCTCAAAATTATCCTCGACATCTATACCCAACTTGCTCTTCGGCAGATCCCTGACATGACCTACCGAAGCAACCACCTTGTATTTACTTCCCAATATCTTTCCGATGGTCTTTGCTTTTGACGGTGATTCTACAATCACCAAAGCCTTATCCTTCATAACTTGCCTTTCATTCAAAAAAATTTGTTCCTATAAATTCAAATTATAGGATTAAATACATCACTTTGCAATACATATTTTACCCATGTACGTTAAAATAAGACCTTTAATATCGAGTATACTGACCAAAGCGTTTACCTCAGAAACGGGCTTATTCAACATGTCCGCTATAAAATCGGTCGTCACTTCACCGTTATTTTTAATAAATTCAAAAACAGATTTTTCATCTTCTCCAAGCTCCTGCTCTCTGCTTTTACGCTTCTTTTTCGTGCAGATACCAAATTCGGTCAATACATCGTCAATACACGCCACGGGCGCCGCGCCATCCTGTATCAGCTTATTCGCCCCTATACTCATAACATTTGAAATATTTCCCGGCACAGCCATTACGGTTTTTCCCTGCTCAGCCGCATATCCTGCCGTAATCAGAGAGCCGCTTGAAAGACTCGCTTCCGCTACAATTACAACCTCTGAAAGCCCGCTTATAATGCGGTTTCTCCTGGGAAAATTGCTGGCATACGGCTTTGTTCCTGGTTTAAACTCGGATATCACAAGACCGCTTCCCATGATTTTTTTCATAAGTTCCTTATTCTGTCTTGGATAACATATATCTACACCGCAACCAAGCACTGCTATAGTACCGCCTCCGGCCTCCAGAGCTCCCTCGTGAGCCGCGGTATCGCATCCATAAGCCATACCGCTTACCGTTACAACATCATATTCAGCTAACCTTTGCCCTATGCTTTTCGACGCCCATTTTCCGTATGAAGAAGCCTTCCTCGCGCCTACAACAGCCGCCGACCTCCTGTAAAGAAGTCCTGTATCTCCAATACAATAAAGCCTCGTCGGCGCGTATTTATCAAGATTCCTAAGATTTACAGGATATCTCGGATCTGTAATCTCTATGATTTCAATTTTTTCTTCCATATAATATAAGCCCGTTTCCTGCTATACCGCAATACCTGAATTTCTTAATTATATATTATTTTATACGACTGACCCAAAATCTCTTTCAGATTTACGGATATAAAAATATCCAAATCCTATAAATATCATGGATTTTTCACATAATTCAATTCGTCTCCGATCAGCCGTATTATTATTCATTTAAAAATCGTTTTTTCACATTTATATGAAATCGCTTCAGCAATATGTATAGACGATATATCTTCGCTCTCCTCAATATCGGCAATAGTGCGGGCTGCCTTAAGTATTTTATCCCATGATCTTATACTTAAATTCATGCGTGAAAAAGCCGAATTTAATAATTCCTCAGCGTCGCCGTCTATTTTACAGTATTTGCTAATATGCTCGGAACGCATCTGTGAATTATATTTTATTTTTTCGTTTTTATACCTTTCCTGCTGCATAAATCTTGCTCTCATTACGCCTTCCCGCAGCTTGCTTGAAGACACGCCGCTGCCCCTTCTGCTTATCTCGTCAAATTCCGGAACCGCAACATTAACGGTAATATCTATCCTGTCCAATATAGGCCCCGACAGCCTGGCTCTGTATCTCGCGATCTTTCCCGGAGAGCAGGTGCATATAGTTCTTTTATCACCGTAATATCCACAGGGACACGGATTCATAGCGGCTACGGTAAGAAATTTGGAAGGCAGCTTTACGCTCCCGGAAAGCCGGGATATCGTGCAAAATTCATCCTCCATAGGCCGTCGCAGAGCTTCTATCGTTCCCCGTGAAAATTCCGTAAACTCGTCTAAAAAAAGCACTCCCAAATGCGCCATAGAAACTTCCCCTGCTTTTATTCGTTTCCCACCTCCCACAAGCGCAGTCGGCGATATAGTATGATCCGGCGAACGAAACGGTCTTTCCGCCACGACCTTCATATCTTCATCTAAAAATCCGTAAACACTATATATCTTTGTTATTTCAAGTCTTTCTTCTTTTGTAAGAGGCGGCATTATACCGGGCAGCCTTCTTGCGAGCATCGTCTTTCCCGACCCCGGAGGTCCCGTAAAAAGTACGTTATGCATGGCAGCAGCAGCTATCTGAAGCGCCCTCTTTGCAGAATCATGCCCTATCACATCTGAAAAATCTTCGTACTCTGCTTCTTTATCCAACATCTGTTCCGAATCAAAAACAACTCTTTTAATTTCAATATTGCCAGATACAAAAGATATAACTTCTTTAAGAGAGTCCACTGGATATATTTTAACTCCCTCCACCAAACTGCTCTCCTTTAAATTCTTTTCAGGCAGGATTATTTTATTAACGCCTTTATCCTTCAAACCTGCAATAAGGGGCAACGCTCCGCGTATCCTGTTGATTTTTCCATCTAAAGTAAGCTCGCCCAAAAAGGCAAACTCCTGATATGAATCCGACGGCACAGCTCCGCAGGAAACAAGGATCCCTACTGCAATCGCCAGATCAAAATGTGTGCCTTCTTTTTTAATATCAGCGGGAGACAGATTTACCGTTACCCTCTTATCTGGAAATTTAAAACCGGAATTTGTTATCGCTGCCCTGACTCGTTCTTTTGATTCTCTGATAGCGGCATCCGGCAGACCCACTATCGTAAACGCCGGAAATCCGAAAGAAACATCGGATTCTACTGTAATTTTATCCGCCTGAATACCCTGAAGGGTTCCGCTGCAAATTTTTGCATACATGTTCTTTCTCCTTCAACATTCTTTAATATGACGGATATAAAACCTGCCTTCTGAGTAGAGCAGCTCAATTATTTCCAGCCTGATATCGTTATACACGCCTCCAAACTTATCCATATAATCATACGCGCACCTTATTATATGCTGCTTTTTTCTTTCATCCACAGCTTCGCATGGCGCTCCATACCTGACCGAAGCTCTTGTTTTTACTTCAATAAAGCATAAAACCTCCTGCTTCATAGCTATAATATCTATTTCCCCATATCTGCATCTGTAATTCCTTTTTATTATTTTATATCCGATATTATCCAGATAATCAGCCGCTCGTTCTTCTCCAATCATTCCCAACACTATATTTTTATTTTCCATTTTTATCTCCATTTACATATTTTTAACTTATTTTAACATCCGAGGCTGTAAATGTCAATAAATGGTTTCTGTATATTTTAAAATAATCGACAAAAAAATAAGAGCAAAAAATAAAACTGAATAATTTCATCTTTTGCACTTAATGAATTTTATTAATTTATTTTTTTATTAATTCTGTCACATGGTTGAGTATAATGTCGGCAGCTTCGGCTTTTGACATTTTTTCATAATTAGCCATAGAATTATCTGTAGCTTTAATTATCGTAATTATATTCGTATCGTTATCAAATCCGGCTCCTGGAACAGCGACATTATTGGCTACTATCATATCAAGATTTTTACGGACCATTTTCTCTCTGGCGTATTCTTCAAGATCCTGAGTTTCCGCTGCAAATCCCACAAGTATTCTGCCTGCCTTTTCTCTTCCCAAAGTTTCCAGGATATCCGGATTTTTTGAAAGCTCAAGCTGCATGCTTCCGCCCGTTTTTTTAATCTTATGCTGAGATCTGTTCGCCACATAAAAATCCGCCGGAGCCGCTGCTTTTATAACGATATCCGAATTTTCAAAGGCTTTTTGGCAGGCTTCGAGCATCTCCTGAGTACTTTTTATATTTATGCGATTAATAGCTTCACTGCACGAAAGAGATACGGGACCGGAAACCAGAGTTACATCGGCGCCGCGCCTTAACGCAGCTTCAGCTATGGCGTAGCCCATCTTTCCCGATGAACGATTGCTGATATAACGCACCGGATCTATATCTTCCACTGTAGGACCCGCCGTAACGAGAATCTTCATGCCAGCCAGATCCTTCTCGGCGCATGAACCGTTTATATCATCTAAAAGTCCCGTAACATAATCCACAATATCCTCAGGCTCCGCCATCCTGCCTTTTCCCGTATCGCCGCACGCAAGAAGACCCTCTGCAGGCTCCACAAACAGATATCCCAGCCTTTTCAGGCGAGCTATATTCTCCTGAACGACAGGATTTTCGTACATATTAACATTCATAGCCGGAGCAAACACTATCTTGGCTTTAGAAGCCATAATCGTCGTCGTAAGCATATCGTCGGCTATGCCGCAGGCAACCTTGCCTATCACATTAGCGGTAGCGGGCGCTATGAGCATAACATCCGCCTTCTGCGCCAATGCCACGTGCCCTACTTTCCATGCCTCCGGTACGGCGAAAGTACTGGTAACGACAGGATTCTTGGACAAAGTCCGAAAAGTCAGCGGATTTACGAACTCACAGGCGTTTTCCGTCATGATGACATCCACTTCTATATCTTCTTTTTTCAGCCTGCTTACCACATCGGCAGCCTTATAACAAGCTATGCCTCCCGTAACGCCCATAACTACATTTCTGCTCATTTTTAATTCTCCGTTTACTGTTCCTCGTCAGTATTATATTCAAAATCTGACGTTTCACCACTTTCCCAGTGATTTCCATCATTCGATAATTCACTTTCAAGCCCGCTCTCATAGTCCGAACTTGCATTCGCTAAATTATCCTGTATATCTTCCGCTTCTTCATAACCGTGTCCCTCAGCCAGGCTTTCCGCTTCTTCCTCCGTGGTAAAATCCCTTGAATACGTGATAAGGTCGTCCGCGATTTCTCTTGTGGCGATCGACACGGGTTTATTTATATCCAACTGAACAAGCGTAGGCTTTCCATCTATGATATCTCTCGATCTTTTTGCCGCAAGAGATACTAAAGTATATTTACTGTCTGCCTTTGTTCTTAAAACATTTATCGACGGATATAACATTAATTTTCCTCCTTAAACCTGTTTAGCAGCGCTTCCGCGCTCTCATCTATCTTCTGATGCTCGCTTGTCATAATCGCACTGACCGCGTTCACGGCTTCGTCGAGATCATCGTTTATTATAAAATAATCGTATTTATCGAGATATTCTATCTCGCCCATAGCTTTGCTCATACGAAGCTCTGCCGCTTCGGCGGATTCCGTGCCTCTCTTATTTATCCTGTTTCTGAGTTCCTTAATAGAAGGCGGCAGTATAAAAATATAAGCGCCGCCGTCATAAGATTCTTTAACTTTCATAGCTCCCTGAACATCTATTTCCAGGATAACATCCCAGCCTTTTTCCAGATATTCTTCCACATGGGCCTTAGGCGTGCCGTAATAATTTCCGTGAACATAAGCATATTCTAAAAATCCATCGTTTTTTATACGCGCTTCAAAATCCTCATGAGTCAGAAAATAATAACTTACGCCCTCCGTTTCTCCCGCTCTTGGAGCCCTTGTAGTCGCCGAAACTGAAAGACTTACTCTGTCCTTTAAATTTAATATTTCATTTATAATAGTTCCTTTTCCTACTGCCGAAGGCCCTGATATCACAAATAGTCTGCCTTTTAACATCCTGCCACCTCTGCTATGATAAATGCTCTATATATCTGTATTTATAAATTAAAACTTCCGCTGATAATTCTCAGCCTGCACACTGTCCCCATACTTTACGCCGAACTTTTTTCAGCATTATTTAATATATTCTCGATAAAATACTATTCGAGATTCTGAACCTGTTCTCTGATCTTTTCTATCTCACTTTTAATATCCAGAACCCTGTTTGTAATCTCTATATCGTTCGCCTTTGAACCTATGGTATTCGCCTCTCTGTTCATCTCCTGCACAAGAAAATCCAACTTTTTACCATCGGGCTGAGCGCTTTCCTTAACTATATTTCTGAGCTGACTTATATGACTGGCAAGACGTACCGTTTCCTCTGTAACATTCGCTTTATCCGCAAAAACAGCCGCTTCAAGTAATATCCTTTCTTCTGTAGCCACCGTACTGCCTCCGATCAGGTCTGCAATGCGCTCCTTTAATTTTTCGGTGTACGCTTTCACCACTTCCGGCGAACGGACTTCTATTTCCTTTACCATATTTTCGATCAGACCGCTTCTCATAAGGATATCCTCGGCTAACTTTTCGCCCTCGGTCTTTCTCATTTCGTCGTGCTTTTCTGCGGCTGCTTTCACTGTTCTGCAGAGGATACCAGACATTTCATCTTCATTTTCTATCTCAGGTATCACTTTTAAAACATCCGGCAGCGACGCAATATATTCCAGCGTTATTTCATCATTCATGCCGAAAGTATCTCTAAGACTCACGAGATTTTCCATATACTGCTTTGCCAGTTCTTTATTAAGATTAATATTTATTTCATCAGCGCCTATATTATCGACGATAATGCTTACTTCTACTTTACCGCGGCTCACCGTCTGCTTAACTGTATTTTTAATCTTCTCCTCCGCAAATGAATACCTGCGGGGCATTCTCACACTTATATCGCAGTATCTGTGATTAACGGATTTTATCTCAGCTATAACGCTGCGTTTTTCATCTGAATATTCGCCTCTGCCGAAACCTGTCATGCTCTTTATCATGAGAGCCTCCTTATATTTATAGTCATCGAACTCAAGAATCTGTAAAGTTCAGCGGTTTAAATGTGTTGCCGTCCTTGCCGGGCAATAAGCCCGTCTGCGTCCTATGCTCTTATTTTGTTAAAACGCAGTAAAGAATAATATAAACTGTGTTTTTAAAATGTTAAGAAGTAAACATACAAAATGGGACAGCGCAGCAAAACAATATATGAATTAAAAGCTCTGCGAGGGAATACAGTAAGTTTAATAAAAACGTTCTTATTGCACCCATATTTTTCCTCGCTTCTTCTTTAACGATTTTCAAGTGCGGTGACTATTAACCTAAAACGCTGCCTTTAAACGTAAGCACCGCCGTTCCCTGCATAAAGACAGTACAATCTTTGCCGAAAGAAACGGTAACCTCTCCGCCGGGCATTTTAACATTAATCGCGTCACCGCAGCCTCTGTTAAGATACGCCGCAGCCGCGCTGCTGCACGCTCCCGTACCGCAGGCGAGAGTCTTTCCCGCGCCCCGCTCCCAGGTGCTGCACAAAATATGTTCCTTATCTATAATTTTTACAAAATTAACATTAGTCCTTGCAGGCGCAAATTTTTCAGAATATTCTATATCATGCCCGAATTTTTCGGCAAGAGTATTAAGAGTATTCATGCCGTCACCCGCGTTATCTGCGAATACTACTGCATGAGGAACGCCGAGATGAGTAACAAACGCTTCAAAGCTGTCGTTTTCAGCATTTTTCTCCGTCTGATATCCGGCTATCACGCCGCCGTCATCTATGCTGCACATAATCTGCGTTATCTCGTTGTAAAAGCCCATATCGACCTTTACTTCCGTAACAAGCTCGCTTGAATTTATAATATTAATATGCTTTTCTCCGTCGCCCGTTTCCACGGTAAACTCGCTTTTATCAACGATTCCCATATCGAAAACAAACTTGGAAAAACACCGTATGCCGTTGCCGCACATACCTGCTTCGCTTCCGTCCGCATTATAAAAAGCCATCTTAACATCCGACGTTTCCGAAGGCTCCGCCGCTATAAACCCATCCGCTCCCACACCGAATCGCCTATCGCACACCTCGGCTGCTATTTTTGATTTTTCGCCAAGAGTCAAATCCATATTGTCCGTTATGACAAAATCGTTTCCCGCTCCCTGATATTTATAAAAATCCAATTACTTTTCTCCCGAAATATGTTATCATTACACATAAAATATCTTACACTGCATCTGACCGTATTCTTTCAGATACGTCATAATATTATATAACTTACAAAAAATTTTTACAATAGCAAATCCCGCGCAGGAGGTGATAAAATGGCATTCGACGGTCTTGTCACAACAGCCGTTGCAGCAGAGCTCAACGAAAAACTGCTCGGCGGCAGAATAGATAAAATCTATCAGCCCGCTTCAGATGAAATAATTATAAATATTCACTGCGGACGCGAAAAACGTTATCTTTATATATCTGCAAACACAGCTCATGCCGGTATGTATTTAATAGAAGAAAAAGGCTCAAACCCTCAGACTCCGCCTGCTTTCTGCATGCTTTTAAGAAAACACCTGCAGAGCGCCCGTATACGGGAGATACGCCAGGTAGAATCAGAAAGAATAGTAGAAATCTATACGGACGCCGTAAACGAACTCGGTTTTAACGTAAAACATAAGTTAGTAGTCGAGATAATGGGAAAACACAGCAATATATTATTAATAGATCTGGCATCCAATAAAATCCTCGACTGCATAAAAAGGATATCAGGAGATTTAAACAGATACAGGCAGACCCTTCCGGGAGTAGAATATGTCGCGCCTCCTTCACAGAATAAATTATCGTATTTTAATCTTTCTTATGATAATTTCAAAAAAATATTCAGCGATATTCAGATTCCTCCTGAAAAACTCCTGCTGTACAAAATACAGGGAATCAGTCCCGTAATATCAAACGAACTCTGGTTCAGAGCGGAAAACGCGGTTTCGGAAGTCAGCGGCTTTTTTGAAAGCGAATCCGGCTCCGCACCTGCGCATCATGAGAGTATTAATATTAACGGTTCTGTTCCTGCCGAAGAAAAGCTCGCGAAAGCGCTCTATAAAGAACTCACAGAATCCGTAAAACAGGCTTCCTCCGGAAGCTCCGGAGCTTATATATATATAAACGCCGACGGCGCTCCCGCGGAATTTCACGCCCTTCCCATCACTATGCTGCAGGGCGCCACAACCGTACGCTGCGATTCCATAAGCAAAGCCTGCAACGATTATTTTGAAGGACGCACCTCGTCCAACAGAATAAAGCAAAAAGCCTCAGATATGAGAAAGGCTGTATCCTCAGGTCTGGATAAACTGTTTCTCAAAAAACAACGTCTTAATGAAGATCTGCTTCAAGCCGAAGATTCTGAAAAATACAGGCTTTACGGCGAACTTCTCACAGCTTCGCTTCACACTGTAAAGGAAGGACGCTCCACTGCCGATGTAATGAATTACTACGACAACACCATGATGACCATTCCGCTGGATCCGCGCTATACAGCCTCCCAAAACGCTCAGCGTTACTTCAAAAAATACGCGAAATCAAAAACAGCTATAGTAGAGAAAAACGTACAGCTAAAAGAAACGGAAGAAGAAATAGCGTATATGGATTCCGTACTCACATACATCGAAAACGCTAAAACAGCAGACGATCTTGAAGACATAAGAACCGAGCTCACGGAAAACGGTATCTTAAAGAAACGCAGCGCAAAAGAAAAAGCCCGCAAAATGAAGCTCAATCCTTACGAATACAAAACCTCAAGCGGAAAACGCATACTCGTTGGCAGAAATAATAAAGAAAACGATATCCTGACTTTTAAAACGGCTTCTTCCAGAGATATCTGGCTTCATACCAAGGATATTCCGGGCTCTCACGTCATCCTTTTTACCGAAGGAAACGAACCTTCCGAAGAAGAAATATTTGAAGCCGCATCTTTGGCAGCATTTCACAGCAAAGCCAAAATGTCTAATCAGGTGCCTGTAGACTATGTGCCCGTAAAATATGTAAAAAAGCCCGCAGGCTCAAAACCGGGATACGTAATATTCACCCACAATAAAACAGTATACGCAGCGCCTAAAGAGCCTGAAAAAATATAATATAACGCATCTGTTTTAAATGCAATCATTCGTTTAATGAATTATAAATCTAAGGATCAAACCATGGAAATTATAAAAAAAGTATTCGGAGAAATGCTGAATAACTGCTACATTATATTTGATGCTGAAAGCCGCGACGCTTATGTCATAGACCCGGGATACGAAGCCGAGGAAATCGCCGGCATAATCGCAGAAAAAAAACTCGGTCTTAAAGGAATAATACTCACTCATTTTCACTATGATCACAGCGACGCATGCGACGAACTGCGCGCCCTTACAAACGCGCCTGTATTTATTCACGAAGCCGACGAAGCTATGTATACCGGACACGCGGATATCACAATAAATGACGGTCACATCTTTAATCTGGGACGCGAGATTATAAACGCCGTGCACGCTCCGGGACACAGTGACGGCGGTATCTGCCTCGTAGCGCCGGAAAGCAAAGTCGTCTTTACAGGCGACACTATATTTCCCACGAGCACGGGATTCATAATATTCGACAGCTGTTCCGCCGAGGTAATGGGCGCCACCATCCGAAAACTGGATAAAATCCTGCCGGACGACTACACGATATGGCCCGGACACAGAGAAAGCGTTAATATGGAATACGTAAGAAAGCATAATAAAGAATATAACAATTACCTTCAGGGCAAAATTCTAACTAACAGAATCAAACAAAAATCAGTTTATCTTTATACTCTTGTTTCAAACGCTATTAACGAACTCCGTTTCAGAAAAAAACAACAGCCTGCAGAAGATATAGCCTATCTTGATTCCGTGCTTACTTATATTAGAAATGCTGAAACCTTTGAAGATTTAGAAGATATAGGAACAGAACTGACGGAAAACGGTATTCTTACCAAACCGACGGCTAAAGAAAAATCCAAAAAAATAAATATAAAACCTTACGAATATACGACTGCCAGCGGCAGACGCATACTTGTGGGCAGAAACAATAAAGAAAACGATATTCTTACATTTAAAACAGCATCGGAAAAGGATATATGGCTTCATACGAAAGATATACCCGGTTCCCACGTGATTTTATTTACAGACGGCATTGCACCCACAGAAGAAGAAATATCTGAAGCCGCAAGCCTTGCCGCATTTCACAGTAAAGCCAGAAGATCAAGACAGACTCCAGTGCCCGTAGATTACGTTCCTGTAAAATATATAATAAAACCGCACAGCGCAAAACCAGGATCAGTAAGATTTACTCACAATAAAACGGTATACGCAGCGCCTAAAAAACCCGAAAAAAATACAAAATTCTGAGATTAGAAACAGGTATTACGATTATGGAAATTATAAGAAAAATATTCGGAGAACTCCAAAACAACTGCTATATAATATTTGATTCCGAAAGCAGCGACTGCTTTGTGATAGATCCAGGATATGAAGCGCAAAAAATAGCGGATATAATATCTCGCCGCAAATTTAATGTCAAAGGCATAATACTCACTCATTTTCACGAAGATCACACAGGAGCCTGCGAGGAATTAAAAAATCTCACAGACGCGCCCGTATATATCCATAAAAGCGATGCAAAAATGTACCGGGGACGCATAGATGTAAAAATAAAAGAGGGGCATATATTTACGCTGGGCAGCGAAACAATAGAAACAGTTCATACGCCGGGTCACAGCCGCGGCGGAATATGCCTTATCGCCCGCGAAAGCAAAAACGCCTTTACAGGCGACACGATTTTCCCTACAGATACAGGATATGTAATATTTGAAGGCGGCTCCGCAGAAGACATGATGACGTCAATGCAGAAACTGGATAAAATCCTCACCAACGATTTTACGATCTGGCCCGGACACGAAGATATCGTTTCCATGTCTTACGTCCGCGAACATAATAAAGAATATAACGATTATGTTAATGGAATCATGCCGAAAGATGAATAAAAACACTCTTATTCATATACAATGCTAAACTATCAATTTTTCTAATATATTATATATCTCAGAGCTGGGATTTCTGGAAATATGTTTGTTCGGTCTTCCCTGCTCGTCATGGTATTTTTCAAGCTGCCTGGAATTTTTTATAGCGTTCTTAATACTATTTTTAATTTCTCATAAATACCTGTATTTTTTCATAGACCTTGTTCTTTTCTACATAACTTTCTAACTTATTTTTATTCTGCTTTGTAAATTTCAATTCTCTTATATTTAATCTTTAAAACATAAGATATAAACTCGTAGATTTATATTATTACACACACGCTTCTTTTATAGCAATTAAAAAACGTATTTTGAAAATTCCCTGCAAAAATACGCTTTTAATATTACCATATTTTATATTTATTCCTACAAACTGACGAACATCTCCGCTATCTTCCGCGCTATTTTTTCCCTTTTATCCTCCCCAAGCTGCGCGTCTGTCGGAATATTTCCGCTTTCTTCCAGTCTATCCCACGCAAGACCGCAGACTTCCATAAAAATATCCCTCGGTTTTCCGCCCGTTTCGTTTTTTACAGATTTACTGTCTTTTTTATCGCCTGTATATTCTGCAGCTTCGGATTCCCCGCAAATGCCGCATACTGAATCCGTTTCACCCTCTGCTTTTTTCTCTCCCGATTCTTCATTTATATGAATCTCTCTGAAATCCAGAATTTCTCTAATCTCAGCTTCGCTCATTGCAGTAAGCTGAGATTTCGCGCGCTTTTTCAGGCGATTCGCATCATCCAGAGAAATGCGGCAGCCGGAATCGAGCAGTTTACGCACTATCTGCTGCTCCTCTCCGCTGAGATGCGTAAGCGCTACACCTACGTTAAAAGCAACCCGTTTTTCATCAACTGCCTGCCGAAGCTCCTCATTTAAAAAAGTAATTCTTATCATACGGCTCAGATTTACGGCGGAAAGACCATGCCTCTGCGCTACAAGAGCTCTCGTAGTATTTTCGCTCAACTTCAGGTTTACAGGCTTATCTATCTTTAAATTTTTCCTCTGAAGCCGCTTTAACGCTTCAAGCTCAATACCATAAACTCTGGCAAGCTCCGATGTCAAAAGCCCCTTTCGAGCGCTCAGATTATTTTCGCACATTATCAAAGCTGCCATATCATCATTACAGTTGATTATATACGCTTCGATATCAGTCTTTCCTGCTTTTTTAAAGATATCCGCGCGCCTGTGACCGTCTATCATTTCATATTCAAATTCTGAATTTCTTGCAGGTCTTATTATCACCGGAGTTTTTAAGCCGTTATTCAAAATATCCGCTTCAAGATCCGCGATCTCCTCCGGAACATCCGCACTAAAAGGATAATTTTTAAATTTTTGTATTTCATCTATTTTAACAAGTCCCAAATCTATGGTCTGAAATGCTGCTCGTATCATATAATCTATCGCGTCATCCCCGCGAACCGCAAAAATATCAGCTTCATCCCCTGTAATAGTTCTGTTAGCCTGATTCATTCCGAGTATTACGCTCTCGGTCTTTGCGGAATTTGAATTTAACCGATCCCATAAATCCTTATTGCCCATAATATCACCTGCGTTTTCTGCGTCTTGTTGTTGATCTCCTTTTGCCTTTATATCCCTTTTTCCCCTCAGATGAGCTTTCCTCGGTTCTGCTGGAAGCATATTTTTTCTTTTTATGCTTATACTCTTTTCCTTTACCGTTTTTTTCGGCAAATTCTCTGTTTCCGGTATTTTTCTTATCGCTGTTAACAGCTGAATGTTTTGTCCTTCTCTTACCAACGGAATCAGCTATACGAAAATCTATCTCATCCGTACCGAAATGCACTTTATCTACCGTTATCTTCACAGGATTTCCTAAACGATACACTCTGCCGCTGTTCTCTCCTACCAACCTGTAATTTCCAGCGTCCAAACGATAATAATCATCAAGAAGAGATTCCGCAGACACAAAACCCTCGACCGTATTCGGCAGTTCGACAAAAAATCCGGAATTCACTACTCCGCTAATTATCCCATTGCACTCCAGCCCGATACGTTCGCTCATATACCTTACTTTTTTCTTCTTTTCTATTGTCCGCTCCGCCTGAATAGATTTTCTTTCCTGATTAGACGAAAGTTCCGCAGCCTTGTCGGCAACCACAGAAAGCTCCGCTGATCTTTTATCCGAAAGCCCTACATTAATAATTTCCTTTATTACTCTGTGTATAAACAGATCTGGATATCTCCTTATCGGCGAAGTAAAATGACAATAGTAAGTAAAACTCAGTCCAAAATGCCCATTGCACGCTATTTCATAATCAGCCTTTTTCATAGAACGCAGCATAACACTGCTGATAATCCCTTCTTCTTCGCTGCCTTCAGCTTCATATAAAATATCCTGAAGCGCCTTAGGATGAATATTATCACAGGAACCTTTAAGCGAATAGCCCAGACTTCCTGCAAAAATTTTAAACATCTCCATCTTTTCTGCTTCCGGCTTCTCATGAACGCGATATAAAAACGGCGCATCAAGCCAAAAATGATGTTCTGCAACAGTCTTATTTGCCGCCAGCATAAATTCCTCAATTATTTTATTTGCTATCCTTCTCTCCGAAGGTCTGATATCTACCGGCACCCCCTCATCATCAAGCTCAATATGAGT
Source organism: Bacillota bacterium (assembly GCA_022790955.1). Lineage (GTDB taxonomy): Bacteria > Bacillota > Clostridia > Peptostreptococcales > Anaerovoracaceae > JAAVYD01. Next base: position 13,258 of record JAAVYD010000020.1, on the reverse strand, counting down.
CTCGTCTATATTAAAATCAAGACTGCCTCCCTGTTCGCGTTTACTTCTTAAAATAGCCGCAAGATCGTTCATATCGCAAATCATCTTATAAATTTCCGGATACTTGGCTATAAGCTCCCGATCTTCTTTTTCCAGCATATCGGACACATCGTCATAAACCATCCTCGCTGACGAACAGATCACACTCTCAAATATCCTGTAATTTTCTACGTCTCCCTGAGAGTTTATCTTCATTTCTATAGATAAAGCCAGCCTGTCCTCTCCGCCGTTTAAACTGCATATCCCGTTTGAAAGTTCCTCAGGCAGCATAGGAATAACTGAATCCAACAGATAGAAACTACATCCGCGCTGCATGGCTTCTTTATCCAACGCTGTATTTTCTTTCACGTAATGACTGACATCTGCAATATGAACGCCTAAAACATAGCTCCCGTCGGCTGTATGTTCCACGCTCACTGCGTCGTCCAAATCTTTAGCGTCAGGTCCGTCTATTGTAATAATTAGTTTTTCCCGCAGATCGATACGCCGCGCTGTTTCCTCCTTAGAAATCGCCGCAGGTATTTTTTTCGCTTCGCGCAGCACGTCGTCATTAAAATTTTCTGGTATATCGTATTGATGAAGCACAGCTTTAAGCTCTGCCTGGCTTTCGCCGGACTTTCCATAAATCTCCTCTATCCTGCCCCGAAGTCCCGTTTCCTTATCCGGATATTTAGTTATAACAACCCTTACTTTATCGCCGTCCTCAGCGCCCGCCATATCGCTTTCATGTATATAAATATCTTCCGTTCTTTTATCTTCAGCAATAACAAAACCGTATCCGCTGTTTTCACGCAGAGAAAAAGTTCCTGTAATATATTTTAATCCCCTTTCAAGTATCCTCTCTACGCTGCCTTCCCTGCGTGCGCCGTAGGATTTTTCGGAAATTCTCACCAGAACTCTGTCCCCATTAAGTGCATACTCAGTATCGAAAGCCGAAATAAATATATCTTCACTTCCATCGTCAGGTACAAGAAACCCAAAGCCTTTTTTTGACATCTGCAAAATTCCGGATATCATACCGTTTCTCTCAGTCAGCGAATACCCGCCCTTTTTGCTTTTTATGACTTTTCCGGCACATTCTAATTCATAAAGCTGAGAATCCAATGCGCCCAACTCTTTTCCGCTGAGATTCAGCAACTTTGCCATTTCGTCTTCATAATAAATTTTTTTATTTTTATTGGAAAGAAGATCTATTATACTTTGTTTAATATCTTCTTTTTGTTCCTCATCCAATTCATTGGCGTATTTGTTTATTTTTCCCATAAGCATTCCCCATAATATGTAAAGATCCTCGGAGCGAACTCGTCAGATCTTTTTGCAGTTTTAAATTAATTTCCGCGTTTACGCGATTAATTTTTATTTGTTTTCTTATCATCCGGCGTTACCGCATCTTCGATACCGTCTGCCACATCCTTAACGCCATCTGCAGTATCATCAACGATATCGTTCGCGCCGTCCGCCATATCGTCGACTATGCCCGACTCTCCGTTTCCGGTATTGTCGTTATTGTTTGTTCCGGCATCTCCGCCGTTATTTCCTTCGGAATTATCGTTAGTTCCGGTTCCCGCAGCTCCGCCATTTCCATCATTAGCGCCTGTACCGCTTCCCACCTGAGATTCATTGTTTACGCTGCTTGGCGAATCACTGTCGTCTTTCGTGTTTCCGCACGCCGGCAGTAAAAAAAGCATCATAACTACCAACAATGCAGAAATTAATATACGCGTCTTTTTCATTATATAACTCCTTTCGCATAGTATTTTTTCTATGCAATTTATATTATGAAGCATTAACGCATATTTTATTCCGTCTAAACGAAAAAAGAACAGATTCCGCGGAAATCTGTTCTTTTTGATCATATTATTCCAATGCTGTAAGAGCTACTGCACAAATAAAGAACACAACCGCGCCGACAGTCGTTATTCTGCTCAGGATTGTTTCGTAGCCTTTACTTTTCTTTTTCCCGAAAAGCTGCTCCGCACCTCCTCCGATTGAACCGGAAAGACCCGCGCTGTTGCTCGACTGAAACAAAATACTGACGATAAGCACTATCGATGAAATAACAATTAATATCATTAACGCAATTTTCATTGGTATTACCCCCTAACCATATACAAAACAGATTTAGTTTTTAGTAATCTTTGATTAATTAAATTTTAATTAAATTGCCGTCACGAAAACAATATTAAATATTATATCATAACATCTTATGAGTTTCAATAGATTATTTTAACGCCGTTTACTTTAAATTATAAAAAGTATCTGCGCCTTTATACTGAGAAGTAGTGTCCAAAAGTTCTTCTATTCTCAAAAGCTGATTATATTTTGCAACTCTATCTGTTCTTGACGGAGCGCCTGTCTTTATCTGACCTGCGTTTATACCCACTACCAAATCTGCTATCGTAACGTCTTCTGTTTCGCCGGATCTGTGGGATACCACAGCAGTGTAACCTGCCTGCTTCGCCATCTCTATTGCGTCCAATGTTTCCGTAAGGGTTCCTATCTGATTTACCTTAATCAAAATAGAATTGGCTACACCCATAGAGATACCCTTTGCAAGCCTTTCAGTATTCGTAACGAAAAGATCGTCGCCTACGAGCTGAACCTTTTTGCCGAGCTTTTCCGTAAGCAGCTTCCAGCCGTCCCAGTCTTCCTCAGCCAGACCATCCTCTATGGAAACGATAGGATACTTATCGCAGAGTTCGGCGTAATATTCGACCATTTCTTCGGCGGTTTTCTTAATTCCTTCGCCTGCCAGGAAATAAGTCTTTTCTTTTTCATCATAAATCTCGGTAGCTGCGACATCGAGCGCAATCTTTATATCTTTGCCTGACGTATAACCCGCCTTTTCGATGGCTTCTACTATATTAGCTATAGCGTCCGCGTTAGACTTCAAATTAGGAGCGAAGCCGCCTTCGTCGCCGACAGCCGTATTCATTCCCTTTGATTTAAGCACATCTCTTAAATTATGAAATACCTCTGCGCACATGCGAAGCGCTTCTCTGAAACTCGGAGCGCCTATCGGCATAATCATAAATTCCTGGATATCTACGTTATTATCAGCGTGTTTTCCTCCGTTTAAAATATTCATCATAGGAACCGGAAGAACTTTGCCGTTTACTCCTCCAATGTACTGGAAAAGCGGAAGCCCCACCGACTCCGCAGCAGCGTTAGCCACAGCAAGAGATACGCCTAATATAGCGTTAGCTCCCAGCTTTCCTTTATTCGGAGTTCCATCAAGCTCTATGAGAAACTTATCCAGCGCAGCCTGATCGAAAGGATTCATGCCTATAACTTCATCTGCTATTATATCGTTTACATTGCTTACAGCCTGAAGCACACCCTTTCCCAGATACCTGGACTTATCGCCGTCTCTCAGCTCTACCGCCTCAAATGCTCCCGTAGACGCACCTGACGGCACGATGGCTCTGCCTGTGCTTCCATCGTCGAGATAAACCTCCACTTCAACAGTAGGATTTCCTCTTGAATCTAAAACTTCTCTGGCTACAACTTCTTCAATGTAAGACATTTTTTACCTCCAGTTTTTATGTAAATATTTACATTTATAACTACTAACAAAACCTGCAGCTGTAAAATATTTAATAATACCTCTATCAACTGCGGCAAATATTAACCTGTTACGATTTTCGGCTAAGATATACTGATCACAAAACAGGATAATAAGATCTTCGTAAATACAGTCGCCGCACTTGAGAATCGTTAAAAAGGAATCGATGGAAAATGCTGTGTGACAAGAACGTTCTTATCAAACTTGCCGCACTCCTTCGCAGAACTTTTGATTCATATATTGTTTTGCTGCGCTGTCCCATTTTGTACGTTTACTTCTTAACATTCTAAAAACAAAGTTTGTATTATTCTTTTACTGTGTTTTAACAAAATGAGCGCTGAGGACGCAGGCGGGCTCATTGCCCGGCAAGGACGGCAACGAAGTTTATGCCACATTTTAACCGCTGAACTTCACCGATTTTTGAATGCGTTGACTATAAAACTAACGATTACTTCCGAAAGAAATCCTTTATACATATAGCATATCACATAATCAGCTTTTATGAAAATACATTTTTTGTATTTGAATACCCTTTTTAATATCAGCTGAATTATTTATATTCCTGAAGATAATTCAATACATTTTTCCAGCCATCTGCACGTCGTTTCTTCTCTCATTATAGCTCCCATCAATACCATGTAATCGCCTATAAGAGGCGAATCCTTATCGGGTATACCTTCAAATTTTTCTATCTGCTGACGGAGATATCCGAGCCTCGACATATGCTGTTCAAGATGGCTTTCAAACATTTCTATACGCTGCTCTACAAAAAGTTCATCGGAAAAAAATACACGGAGCCGAAAAATATCCTTAGGGGTGGGAACCATAGGCTGATCCTCGGCGAGCCATTTTAAAAAATCCTGCCGGCCGATCTCCGTAATCGTATATATTTTTTTTTGCATAACATTCCCTGAAATAGCTACTTCAAAAGTTATCATTCCTTCTTTCGTCAACTTTTTTAGTTCCGGATAAATCTGACTGTGCTTTGCGCTCCAAAATTCATTCAGCGCCGAACCAAATTCAGCAGATAATTCATAACCGCTCATGCTTTTTTTATTTAGTAATCCCAAAATCGCATATTTTAATTCCCGCATATCTACTCCTTTTCTGCAGACATTTAATATTGATACATTTATTGCTTTTATCATCTTCATTATACATTATTTTCAAAGAATATTTCAGATCAAGTTTAATCAGCATAAAAAAAAAAATGTATAAAACTAAACATGTTTGTATCGACATAATCAAAGCAGGATGTTAGTATGATGTCGTAAATAAAATTGTTATATCAATTAACTATTAACCACATTTACAATTAATTTCTATTTAAAGAGGATCACAATATGAAACGCAAATATCCGCATTTAAGCTCTCCTATCACATTAGGAAACGTTACGTTTAAAAGCAGAATCTTTTCCGCGCCTATGGGCGGCACGGACATTACGGCCGATTGCTGTATCGGACCAAAATCTACTAAGTTTTATGAGCTCCGCGCAAAAGGCGGCGCCGCTGCAGTAACAATTTCAGAATGTATGGTTCATCCAGAAACAGACGGAAGCCACGCATATCATCTCGATCTGTCGGTTCCGGGAAGCCTTCCGAGTTTTACTTATACAGCCGATGCCATCCGCCGTCACGGATGCATTCCTTCTGTAGAACTTTCCCACTCCGGACAATTCTCCGGCACTTACCTTGCCGATAAAAATAAAAAGCAGGGACTGGCTCAATGGGGACCTTCCGCAGGAGTCCGCGCAGACGGTTTGAAAATAGGCGAACTCACTAAGCAAATGATCGATGAAATCGTAGAAGCCTATGGAAAAACAGCTGCTCTGGCTAAGAGGGCAGGCTTTGAAATGGTTATGGTTCACGGCGGTCACGGCTGGCTTATAAACCAATTTCTTTCTCCTCTCTTTAATTTCAGAACCGACGAATACGGCGGCAGCTTCGAAAACCGCGTACGTCTGGCTCAGGAAATTTTAAAATCAGTCAGAAAAGCTGTAGGACCCGGATTTCCTATCGAATTTAGAATGAGCGGCGATGAATTTGTTGAAGGCGGTTATCATCTGGACGAGGGAATCAAAATCGCGCAGGCTGTTGAAGATTACGTCGATCTGATCCACGTTTCCGCAGGCACTTATCAGAAAACTTTCGGCATTACTCACCCATCCTGGTTTGAAGAACACGGCCGCAACGTATATCTTGCCGCAGAAATCAAGAAACACGTAAACAAACCTGTCGCTACACTGGGCGGTCTTAATGATCCCGCAATGATGGAAGAAATCGTAGCTTCCGGAAAAGCAGATGTTGTAGAAATGGCTCGCGCCCTTTTAGCCGATCCGCAGCTTCCGAACAAAATCTACGAAAACAGAGATGAAGAAATCGTTCGCTGCCTGCGCTGTTTCACATGTATGGCGGAACGCGCAGCTACATCTACACGCCGCTGCACGGTTAATCCTCTGATAGGCAGAGAAGATGAATGTCTGGGCGAAGTAGCGCCCGCAGCAAAATCCCGTAAGGTTCTCGTAGTCGGAGGCGGTCCCGGCGGACTTTACGCGGCATATACCGCAGCACGCCGCGGTCACAATGTAATCTTATGCGAAGCTACCGACGAAGTAGGCGGACTTCTCAAGGGTGAAGCCGCTATACCGTTCAAATATGAAATGTTCCAGCTCGGCGGCACATATAAACTCCTATGCGAACAAGAAGGCGTAGATATTCGTCTTAATACAAAAGTTACAAAAGAATACGCAGAAAAAGAAGCTCCCGACGCTATCATAGTAGCTGCAGGAAGCAATCCTGTAATTCCTCCTATCCCCGGTCTTAAGGAAGCAGAAAATATGATTCTCGCAGAAGATTATTATCTGGAAAAAGACAAGGTGAAAGATTCCGTTGTCGTTTTAGGCGGCGGTCTTGTAGGATGTGAACTCGCCGTATGCCTTGCAGATGAAGGTAAAAAAGTGACTGTTGTAGAAATGCGTTCAGAGCTTTGTCCTGACGCAAATATCAGATATCGTCCGCTCCTTATGAAAAAGATGGAAGAAGTTGGAATTGAAATTCATACGGATTGCACATGCAAAGAAGTAAATGACAAGGGCGTACTCTGCTCCGAAAACGGCAAAGATATTGTTCTTAAAAGCGAAACGATCTTCTCGGCTCTCGGCCTGAAAGCAAACACTTCTGTTGTTGAAGAACTCAGGGGAATCTCTCCTCAATTTGCTTCCATAGGAAACTGTGTAAAACCAGATACGATCACATTTGCAGTATACCAGGGATATCACGCTGCTCTCGATATTCACTGATATGCCAATATATCTCATGCTTTAACATAATTAAAATATATTTCAGTATAATAAACTTAATCATTTCTTTTAAAATCTTTATTAAAACAAAAGGATCTCCTGCAAAATATCTGCAGGAGATCTTTTTAATTAATAAATTTATCAATATATCGCCCATAAAAATAAACATAATTGTATTTTTCTATATAATTTTAATACAGATAATTGCGACAAGCTTTATCATCAATAATTTATCTAAATAAACGAAAAGCTGACGTCAATTTTGTTATAATAATATAAAAGATTATTGAAATTCTTTTTTCTTAAAAGGCTTAATATTTATACAAAAATCGTTTAATATTAAATATTTTAGCCGCATCATATTATATAAGGAGAATAACATGTCAAAATTTACCGCTTCTCCGGCAGTAAAAAAACAATGGCTTGTCATGCAAAAACAAGAACAAAAATTTTTGCGAAATCAATATGATAAAGGCTCATCCGCCATAAACGACACGATCGAAAAACATATGCCGGAAAAACTGAAATCCACCATCGAAAACGCATTTTGCAAGGCATTCCAGATCATTTTTGAAAAAGGCACCGGAGTTATAGAAAAGACATATAACAAAGATAAACACGAAACGACATACGCCGCAAATGAATATGCTGAAAATTTCCGACAAAACAAGCGAACTATATCGGCATTTTCAAAACGATCCAATTCGGCAAAAAATAAAAATCTCACCATTTCCGGCTTAGAAGGCATAGGTTTAGGTTTGCTTGGCGTAGGTATTCCTGATATTCCCATATTCACAGCCATGATTTTAAAAAGTCTGTACGAAATTTCCCTTAGCTACGGATATTCTTATAACTCAGAAGAAGAAAAACTTTTTATTCTTAAACTTATAGAAGCCTCCATGTCCCATGGAGATACGCTATATAACTGCGATAATGAAATTAATAATTGGATTCATACACAAAAACCATTTAAAATTTCCCAATCTGAGCAGATAAAAAAGACTTCCGATTCCATATCATTAGAAATAATATACACAAAATTTATACAGACGATTCCCATCGCTGGCATAATCGGAGGCGCTTATGATATGGTTTATCTTAACAGAATAACAAAATATGCAGATATAAAATACCGGCGACGTTTTCTATTCAGCAAATTTGAACCAACGAAAACATCTGCCGAATATTCCAAAAAATCAGAATTATTATCTGACGATATTTCCGATTAAACCGATTTTTTATGATTTTAATCTATTTCAAAATTTCTTAATAAAATCAGGCAGCTCTCCTATAACGGATAACTGCCTGATAAATTAGCAAACTATTTCTTTTCTTTGCTTTTCCATACTGCTGCCAGAATATCTTTTAAAACAAGAAAAACATTCAGATCGTCATAATTATATTTCTTTTTAATATCATCTGTTAATCTATCAAGTTCTTTTTCATAATAGGATTCTTCAACTTCATTTTTATACTGAACAAGTATTGAATATTTCTTACTCCACGCTTTTGTCCAGCCTATCTTTTCCGAAGTTTTATAATCAATTCTATCTATTATTTCCTGTATTTTATTTATATTAATATCAAATTCTATAAGTTCATCCAAAGACACTCCATATAAAACCGCAAGTTTTTTTGATTGTCTGATATCGGGCAGAGTTTCGTCAGTTTTTCGTACTTAAAGATATTATTTATATATAAATGCCTACGCCCATTTGCATGGACACTCATATCTGTTGTTTTTCTCAATTTGGCTGATAAAGCGGTAATCGCAGAAGCAGCAAAAACTATCAGCGTTTCCAAAATGCCGATATACCAAGCTGATCTTACCGCCATGCAAAACACCTTTACGAATGTGCTGAAAGAAATCGGCTCCAATGTGGCAGACGCGCAGACTATTAGTAAAGAAAATGCACAGCAGATGTACGCAGAACTGACAAAGGGGCAGGATGTGACAAAGCCCAATGTCACCCTGCCCAAATAATGGTTGCCGGAGCAATTACAGGCAGCGTCAGCGGTCGCAAAAAGTATAACTCACTATACTTTCCAAAGGAAAATCGTGTGCCAACAGGGATGCTTCTCTCCCCCTATTAGAAACCCAGAGCCAAGGGATTGCATCCCTCCGGACACCCGCATATTTTTCCCGAAAATGGTATCCAAACTGTAAAAATGAAGTTTTATACCTTTCTTCAGAAAATACAAAACCGTTGTAACTTCCATCCTGCATAGGAATGAAAATTGCAGCGGTTTCTTGTATGCCATAAGATAAATCTCAGTTTTATATCATAGCATCCTTCATGGACTTCACGTACTTTCCTATGTGTTCAGGTGCGTCTTTTCCATACTTTTCAAGTAACTTTATAATAGCCGAACCAACGATTGCACCGTCAGAAATCTCTGACATTCTCCCTGCTTGCTCCGGCGTAGAAATACCAAATCCAATCGCACAGGGTACATCGGTATTTTCTCTTACTGACTTCACAATAGAAGTAAGATCTGTCTTAATTTCGCTTCTTGTACCCGTTACACCAAGACTGGAAACGATATATAAGAAACCTTCAGCTTCCTTTGCAATCATAGCAATGCGGTTTTCAGATGTGGGTGCAATCAGTGACACTAAATCAACACCATACTTGTGACACAGCGATAAAAATTCTTCTTTTTCCTCAAACGGCAGATCGGGCAGGATAAGTCCGTCAATTTCAATATCTCGACAAGTCGAAATAAATTTTTCTGCGCCATAGGAGAACACTACATTGGCGTAGGTCATAAAAACCATCGGCACTTTTACATCACGGCGAAGTTCTTTGACAAATGCGAATATTTTATCTGTCGTAACGCCTCCGTTCAGCGCCCTGATGTTTGCCTCCTGAATAACAGGACCTTCTGCGGTAGGATCGGAGAATGGGATACCAAGCTCGATGAGGTCTGCACCGTTTTCTACGGCGGCACGAATAGCGGCGGCTGTAGTTTCCAGATCAGGATCACCGCAAGTGATAAAGGCGATAAAAGCCTTTCCGTTTTCAAATGCTTTCCTGATGTTACTCATGAATATCCTCCCCTCTGTATCGGGCAATGGCTGCACAGTCCTTGTCGCCTCTGCCGGATATGGTGACTGCAATGATTTTGTCTTTATCCATTGTCGGCGCAATCTTCATTGCGTGTGCAACAGCGTGAGCCGATTCGATGGCTGGAATGATACCCTCGGTCTTTGCCAGATATTCAAAAGCGTTTACTGCTTCGTCATCCGTGACAGGTACATATTCCGCTCTGCCTATGTCGTGAAGATGAGCGTGCTCAGGACCGACACCGGGGTAGTCGAGTCCTGCGGAAATGGAATAAACCGGAGCTATCTGACCGTACTCATCCTGACAAAAATACGATTTCATTCCGTGAAAGATACCAATTCTTCCAGTGGCAATGGTTGCAGCTGTTTCAAAGGTGTCAACACCTCTGCCTGCCGCTTCGCAGCCGATCAGACGTACACATTCATCCTCTATGAAATTGTAGAAACTGCCAATAGCATTAGACCCGCCGCCTACACAAGCGATAACTACATCAGGCAGTCTGCCTTCTTTCTCTTGAATCTGCTCCCTAATCTCTTTAGAAATAACTGCCTGAAAATCACGAACAATGGTCGGGAACGGATGCGGGCCCATAACAGAACCGAGACAATAGTGCGTATCGCTGATGCGGGAAGTCCATTCACGCATAGCTTCGGATACGGCATCTTTGAGGGTAGCTGTGCCTGCTTTGACGGGAACAACCTCAGCACCAAGCAATCTCATACGGTACACGTTAAGTGCCTGACGAATGGTATCTTCTTCGCCCATAAAAACCACGCATTCCATTCCCATCAGTGCGGCGGCAGTTGCCGTGGCGACACCATGCTGTCCGGCTCCTGTTTCAGCAATCAGCCTTGTTTTGCCCATCTTCTTTGCAAGAAGCGCCTGACCGAGTACATTGTTGATTTTGTGTGCTCCGGTGTGGTTTAAATCTTCACGTTTCAGATAAATTTTCGCACCGCCAAGATCCTTTGTCATCTTTTCGGCAAAGTACAGCCTTGACGGTCTGCCTGCATATTCATTGAACAGTTCGGTAAGTTCTCTGTTAAATTCGGAATCGTTTTTATAGTGATTATACGCTTCTTCCAGTTCGATGACCGCATTCATCAGCGTTTCGGGAATGTACTGACCGCCGTGAACACCGAAACGTCCGTTTGGATTTGTCATAATCTATCTTCCTTTCTTACAGCGGCAATAAACGCCGCCATTTTTGTTTTATCTTTTACCCCATCGGTTTCAATTCCCGAGCTGACATCGACTGCAAATGGATGAAGTTCTTTGACCGCATCGACCACGTTGCAAACGTCAAGACCCCCGGCGAGAAAATACGGTCTTCTGATACTTTTTACAAGATCCCAATCAAATACCGTACCCGTACCTGCACCAGAATCAAGCAGTATATAATCCGCCGTGCTTTGTTTCGCAGTTTTAATGTCATTCGCAGTTTTAATGCGAAAAGCCTTGATAATCGGTTTATCTGTGAGCAGCCGCAGCTGTGTAATATAATCTTCATCCTCGTCACCGTGAAGCTGCGCTATGTCGATAATGTCGTTCTGCATTAGATTAGCGACATCTTGCGGATGTTCATTTACAAACACACCGACTGCTTGAATTTCGGGCGAAAGACGGCTTTTCAGCTCCGACGCTTTTTCGTATGTTACATAACGCCTGCTTTTCGATACAAAGACGAATCCGATATAATCCGGCTTTAATTCGTTTGCAGATTCTATATCACAAAGTCGGGAAAGTCCGCAAAGTTTCATCTTCGTCATATCGTACCTCGCAGTTCATCGAGTTTGGCTTTTTTGTCGGTCGCTCGCATAAGGGTTTCGCCAATTAAAACAGCATCCGCACCGATTTCACGGAGCTTTGCCACATCATCGGCACTGCTGACACCGCTTTCGGAAACAAACAGCACTTCACGTGGGATCAGCGCTCTGAGTCTGCGGCTATTATCCGTATCTACTGAAAAATCTTTAAGATTACGATTGTTGACACCGATGATACGTGCTCCTGCATTAAGTGCAGTTTGCACTTCGTTTTCATCATGCGCTTCAGCCAATGCTGATAATCCGAGTTCATCACAAATGCTGATATATGATTTGATTTGTTCCTCACTTAAAATGGAACAGATCAACAACACCGCCGATGCGCCCAGAACCTTTGCCTCATAGATCATATATTCATCTACAGTGAAATCTTTCCGCAGACAAGGAATAGAAACGGTGGAGGCGATTGCTTTCAGATATTTGTCACTTCCGAGAAACCATTTCGGTTCTGTCAGCACAGAAATACAGTCTGCTCCTGCCGCTTCGTACTCCTTTGCAATTTCCAGATACGGAAAATCGGGAGCTATCAATCCTTTTGACGGAGATGCCTTTTTGCACTCACAGATAAAGGAGATACCTGCTTTCCTCAGTGCATTTTCAAAAGCAAAGGAGCTTTTAGGGAGGGATAAGGCTTGCCGCCTGATTTCCCCGATCGGTATTATCTTTTTTGCCTGCTCGGTACGTTCCCATGCGTGATCGGCAAGCTGATCGAGAATTGTCATACCTCTACCTCCCGATGGTTGCTAACTTCAATAAGTTTCTTCAATGTTTCAAATGCCTTGCCGGAATCAATAATCTCTGCGGCAAGTGCGATACCTTCTTTCATACTGTCAGCCTTACCGCCAATATAAAGCGCTGCACCTGCGTTCATAAGAACAGCATTTCTCTTATGACCTTTTTCACCATTTAAGATAGAAAGCGTGATTTTAGCATTTTCTTCGGGTGTGCCGCCCTTCAGGTCTTCTTTTGTGCAGCGTTCAAAACCGAAGTCTTCCGGTGTGATCACCGAGGATTTGAACCAACCGTCACGAATCTCACAGATCGTAGTCGGTGCACTTATGGAGATCTCATCCAGCTTATCCTGACCGTACACAACCATGCCGCGTTTGATGCCGAGATTTATCAGAACCTGCGCCAGCGGTTCAACAAGATTATCATGATACAAACCGAGAAGCTGCATGGATGGTTTGCCTGGATTCGTAAGAGGTCCGAGAATATTGAACACGGTTCGGAAACCAAGTTCCTTGCGAATAGCGCCAACGTATTTCATAGAGGTATGATATTTCTGTGCAAAGAAGAAGCACATACCGACCTCATTCAGCAGTTCAATACATCTTGCCGGACTTTGCTGGATGTTTACACCAAGGGCTTCCAGACAATCTCCCGTTCCGCACTGGGAGGATGCGGCTCTGTTACCGTGTTTTGCAACTTTCATACCGCTTGCAGCTGCAACCAGAGCGG
>JAAVYD010000019.1 GCA_022790955.1 Bacillota bacterium | reverse complement strand
GGTAAGATCGTGAATATTGTAGTTAAATAATTACGGAGGAACATTTGAGAAACGGAGATTCTAAAAAAAGAGTGAAAAACAGGGGCGGAAATAAAGGCGAAGTGCTGAAAGTTATCCATCTCGGAGGACTTAATGAGATCGGAAAAAATATTACAGTCCTCGAATATAAAGACGAAATGCTGCTTATAGACTGCGGCATGACATTTCCGAGTGACGAAATGTACGGAATAGATATCGTCATTCCGGATATGACGTATCTGGTGAATAACAGCGAAAAGATAAAAGGCTTAATAGTTACTCATGGTCACGAAGATCATATAGGAGGAATACCTTATCTGCTGAGAAAATTGTCCGTGCCGATATATGCAACGCCTCTTACGCTTGGACTTATAGAAAACAAGCTGAAGGAGCATGGGCTGCGGGCGGATATGACGCCGATAACCGCTAAGGAAAGACTGACTCTGGGTTCGTTCAGGATAGAAGTTCTGAGGATGACCCATTCCGTGGCGGATGCGGTGGCGTATTCCATAAGCACGCCGGTAGGAACTATATTCCATACGGGAGATTTTAAAATAGATTATACGCCTTTACAGGGTGAACCCATTGATTTTCAGCGTTTCGCCGAAATAGGCAAAAACGGCGTTCTGCTGCTTTTGGCGGATAGTACGAATGCTCATAGAAAAGGTCACACTCCTTCTGAGCGCACGGTTGGGGCTACTCTGGACGAAATATTTGCTACTGCAAATCACCGAATAATAGTAGCTACGTTTGCATCAAACGTAGACAGGCTGCAGCATATCATTACGCTCGCAGCTAAATATAAAAAGAAGATTGCTATTTCAGGCAGAAGCATGGTTAATATCGTGAATATAGCGTCCGAGCTGGGTTATCTTAACGTGCCCGACGGTATTCTGGTGGACGTAAGCAGACTCAAAAGTCTGAAGGACAGCGAAGTAGTTCTGATAACCACAGGAAGCCAGGGCGAACCTATGTCCGCGCTTACGCGAATGGCGTCTAACGATCATAAATCCGTTCAGATAAAAAAAGACGATATAATAATACTTTCTTCGAGTCCTATTCCGGGAAACGAAAAGACTATATCAAACGTGATAAATAAACTGCTGCAAAAAGGCGCAAACGTGATTTATTCAGATATAGCGGATATCCACGTTTCCGGGCACCCGTGTCAGGAGGAGCTCAAGCTGATTCATTCATTGCTGAAACCGAAATTTTTTATGCCGGTTCACGGAGAATATAAGCATTTGGACGCTCATGCAAAACTCGCGCGGGAAATGGGAATGGCGAAGGATCATATATTCATACTGAAAAACGGTAATGTTCTCGATCTTTACAGAAATTTCGCTGAAGTTGAAAAGGACGAAGTTACAGCAGGCAAGGTGTTAGTGGACGGTCTTGGCGTCGGTGATGTCGGAAACATAGTGCTCAGGGACAGAAAACTTCTTTCAGAAAACGGACTTATAATAGTAGTCGCCGCAATAGAAAAAGGTTCAGGGTATCTGGTTTCCGGACCGGAGATACTTTCAAGAGGATTTGTATACGTAAGAGAATCCGAGGAGCTTATAGCGGCTGCCAAGGGCGTTGTTAAGGACGTTTTGGAATATTGTCAGGACAAGGGTCTGAGGGACTGGTCCGCAATGAAAAACGAAGTGCGCGACGATTTGAGATCTTTTATATATCAGCAGACTAAAAGAAGCCCTATAATATTGCCTATATTCTTAGAGGTTTAATAAAGTGAAAAACGAAAAGAAAGATATTTTAAGAAAAAGGCTGAATTCGGTAAAGGCAGCTATGAATAAAGGACAGGCGGATGGAATCCTCATTACAAAAGATGAAAATAAAAATTATCTGTCTATGTTTTATTCGAGCGCTTTTTATATCCTTATAACGCGGGATAAAGATTATCTGATAACGGATTTCAGATATAAAGAAGCTGCGCTTGAGCTTGAATATCTTTATGAGATCATAATAACGAGCGCCGATTACAGCCTGTTCGATTTTATTAAAGAGTTGAATCTGAAAGTCATAGGACTTGAATTTAAAACGGCGACTATAGATTTTTACGCGGCAGTAGAAAGAAACCTGCCGGAGGCGGATATTATTTCCTTCGACGGCATAATAGAAAATATTCGTTCAGTAAAAGATGAAATCGAGCTCGAAAAAATAGCGAAAGCTGAAGAAATAGGCGACGATGCGTTTTCATATATATTAAACGAAATAAAACCGGGAGTTACGGAAAAAGAGATCGCTTTTAAGCTGGAAATGAAGATGCGGGAATTGGGCGCGGAGAAACTTTCTTTTGATACGATATGCGTATCAGGCATAAGAACCAGCATGCCTCACGGGCATCCCGGCGATAAGAAAATAGAAAAAGGCGATTTTGTAACTATGGATTTCGGCTGTGTGTATGAAGGATACTGTTCCGATATGACGAGAACCGTGGCTGTAGGATGCGTGTCCGAGGAGCAGAAGCGCGTTTATGAGATTGTGCTGAAAGCTCAGACGGAGGTATGCCGGAAATTAAAAGCGGGAATGACAGGCTCGCAGGCAGATGCTGTCGCGAGAGATATAATAGCAGAAGAAGGTTTCGGCGATTGCTTCGGGCATGGGCTCGGACACGGCGTAGGTCTTGAGATTCATGAAGCGCCTACGGCGAATCCGAAAAGTTCAGAAGTTTTAAAGGAAAATATGCTCGTTACGATCGAACCGGGCATATATATCCCGCAAAAGTTCGGCGTAAGGATTGAGGACTTGTCGATTATTACTAATTCTGGTATAATCAATCTGACTAAATCAAAAAAAGAACTTATAATTATTTAAATAACATAAAATGGAGGCTATTCAATGGTATACGCTAGTGATTTTAGAAAAGGTATTACGTTTGAAATGAACGGTGAACCTCATGTAGTGTTGGATTTTCAGCATGTAAAACCAGGTAAAGGCGCGGCTTTCGTAAGAACTAAATACAGAAACATACTTACCGGAGCTACAAGAGAAGAAGCGTTCAATCCTAACGACAAGTTTGAAAACGCTATCATCGAAACAAAGACCATGCAGTATTCTTACAGTGACGGAGATCTCTATTACTTCATGGATTCCGAAACTTTCGACATGATTCCGCTTTCTTTAGAACAGGTTGAGGACGCTATAAAGTATCTCAGAGAAAACGATGAAGCGACTATAAAGTTTTATAAGGGCAGTGCATTTTTAGTTGAAGCTCCTAACTTCGTTGACCTTAAAATCGTAGAAACAGAACCGGGAGTTAAAGGAAATACGGCTACAAATGTAACTAAAGCGGCTACTGTTGAAACAGGAGCTGTAATTCAGGTTCCTATTTTTATCGAAGAAGGAGAGATTATTCAGATCGATACGAGAACTGGTGAATATCTGGGAAGAAGCAAGAACGCCTAATTCCGGAAGATAAATAATATTAGGATAATATCCGGATTCACAGTTCAGAAATTGTGAGTCCGGATTTTTTTTAGATAACGGAGAAATCAGAAAGGCTATTAATAATTAATATCTGATTCAGATAAAGTAGTTTATTTAAGCGTTGATTTCTGAAATTTTTCTGAATAATATTGACATCATGATATATTTCCGCCAATATTAACATATAAATAAGTCAGTGATATCACTGGTTTGGGTTGGTCCAAAGACCCTGGTCCACCGACGGGCGGGGAATTTCCCCGCTATTTTTGTTATTAAAGGCTAAAGGATATAAGTATACAAAAAACAGAGATACGGAGGTCAGTATGCTTAAAACTCTGTGGCGGGGCGAATCAGTCGCGTGTCCGAAATGTAAAAAATCTGCAAAGAAAATGGAAATGTTATAAGTGCGGCGCTATATATAATTATAAAGATATTTAAAAAATAATACATAAATGATAAAAAGGGGTTGTTACAGTAAGTTGAAATATTAATAGTTAAATCATCAAACGGAAAAGATAAGGGAATAGAGATGAAAAATTTTGGCAGTAAAAATAATGAAACGATAAATACAGATTCAGAAAATTTATCAGCGGGAAAGAAGCATACAGGCATAATAATTATAGTTATATTATTGGTTCTGGCAGCGATTATAGCGGCAGGTATGATCTATATTTTGTCTGTTGGCAAGGCTTACGATAAAAATAATACGGAACTGATAGCAGTCGAGATTTCTATGGGAAGTTCAGATGACGATATAGCAAATACTCTTGAAAGAAGCGGAGTCATAAAGAGCGCTTCGGAGTTTAATCTGAAGTCGCGGCTCAGCGGAAACCGCGGCAGCTACAAAGCGGGCAGTTACGAGTTATCCCCTTCTATGACTATGGATGAAATAATGGATCAGCTTAAAAAAGGCAGCAGCGGCAATACGCTGAGATTTACGGTGCCCGAAGGAAGCAGTCTTACAGAAATCGCTGAAGTTGTAGCGGCTGCGGGTTCGTGTACTTCTGAGGAGTTTTTACGGGCGGCAGCAGAAGGCACGTTTGACTATGAATTTTTGAAAGATAATGATATCACGGGTGAAAAGAGGCTTGAAGGCTTCCTTTATCCTGATACATATGATATATATGCAGATGAAAAACCTGAAAAGATAATAGAAAGAATGCTTAAAAGATTCGACGAAATATATTCAGACGTTTTAAAATCGGCTGATAAGAGTATTATTGATAAATATAATACTTTTGAAATAGTGACGGTGGCGTCGCTGATAGAGAAAGAAGCAAAACTCGATAGAGAACGCCCTCTGGTGGCGAGCGTCGTTTATAACAGGCTCAATAAGAATATGAAGCTGCAGTTTTGTTCAACCGTACAGTATGCTTTGGGCAAGCATAAGGCGCGTCTTTATAATTCTGATCTTAAAGTAGAATCGCCTTATAATACTTATAAATACGAAGGGCTGCCGAAAGGTCCGATAGGCTCGCCGGGCAAGGCTTCTCTGGCGGCGGCGCTTTCACCTGCGGATACGAATTATCTGTTCTTTGTTGTAGCTGCAGCCGGCGACGGTTCCCATAATTTTGCGGCTACGGGCGACGAGTTCGGAAGCTATAAGGATGAATATCTGGCTTCGCTGGCAGGCTGATAAAATTAAAATACAGCAGATGTTAAGTTTGTAAAAGGGACTTATGCGCATACGTCAGATTTTTGCGTAAGGTTCCTTTTGCAGTATATGTATAAAATAGAAAGTTTTATTAATATTAATAGCTTCGGAAATGCTGCGAAAAAATAAAATGTCCGGATGTATTTGCGCAGCAGGAATATATTAAAATTAATATAAATACGTTATGCGGCTGCAGGTCGATTGACATATATAAAAATCCCTGTATAATACAGAAAAGAGCAGGATCGGAAAATATGATCAGTACGATTTTATTCAGGAAAAATTATAATATTTGTTTAGGGTGAGAAAAGCCTGAAGTATTAATAAAAGCGATTGTGAAATGAGAAACAGTAATATAACAAATGAAAAGGTAATAGATTATCTGGATTCGTTGTACCGCCCGCTTACCCCAGAGCTCGGCGAGTTGAGGCTGAAAGCAGAGGAGGACTTTGTGCCGATAATCCTGAGGGATACCGAAAGGTTTCTTGATACCATGCTTCGTATAGTAAAACCGAAACGCATTTTGGAGATAGGCGCTGCGATAGGATATTCGGCTTCGTGCTTTGCTGAAATCTGCGGTCGGGACACGAAAATAATTACACTGGAAGCGGACGAAAAAATGCACGAAAAAGCAGTAAAAAATATAGAGCGGCTGGGATTTTCGGATCAGATAGACGTGATTTTCGGCGATGCCAGGGAAACGGCGGAAGGGCTTTCTGGCATGTTTGATTTCGTATTTATAGACGCGTCAAAGAGTCATTATCTTGAGTTTTGGCAGGCTGTGAAAAAGAATGTCGGCATGGGTGCGGTAATAGTGTGCGATAATGTTCTTATGAG
The DNA here is from genome assembly GCA_022790955.1 of Bacillota bacterium. Classification (GTDB taxonomy): domain Bacteria; phylum Bacillota; class Clostridia; order Peptostreptococcales; family Anaerovoracaceae; genus JAAVYD01. Next base: position 2,716 of record JAAVYD010000019.1, on the reverse strand, counting down.
GGCAAAGACAGCCTCCAGCGAGTACGACCCCAAGCATAAATTCAGAACAAACATAAGAAAAATGCGTGAATTTTTAGACTATATCTGTAATACTGACGAAGCGGTTACTTCCGTATTTGCGGCGGGGGATGGCATATCTGTTTCATATATTCTTTAGGAAGTTCGGGAGTATCTTAAAAACGAAAGATTTATGTACATTAATATTATAAATTGAGAGTTTTGCCGAAGGAAATTTGCAGGCGGTTTGCATTTAAGAAGGATATTCATTTGATCTGAGTTTAGATTTATTGGTTAGAAAATTATATAAACGATAGACAGTATTGTTTTATATTAAGGAATACAGGTAAAATAAATATGAGAAAAATAGAACTTTTAGCGCCTGCGGGCGATTTAGAAAAACTTAAGATCGCAATAGATTATGGAGCGGACGCCGTATATTTCGGCGGAGCTGATTTTAGTCTGCGGGCAGGAGCGTTTAATTTTACCCACGAGGAGATGGAGGAAGGAACGGAGTACGCTCACAAAAGGGGCAGACGCGTGTATATGACCGTTAATATTTTCGCACATAATGAAGATATAGCAAAGCTGCCGGAGTATTTGGAATCTATAAAAGATATAGATATAGACGCGTTTCTTATTTCCGATCCGGGTATTTTTGCTATATTTAAAGAAATAATGCCCGAAGCGGAACTTCATCTCAGTACTCAGGCTAATACAACGAATTATATGACGGCTAAGTTTTGGTACAGCCAGGGTATAAAACGGATCGTAGCGGCGAGGGAAATGTCTTTCGATGAGCTTCGGGAATTTCGCGCCTCTATTCCTGAAGATATGGAGATAGAGGCTTTCGTTCACGGCGCTATGTGTATTTCTTATTCAGGCAGATGTCTGATGAGTAATTTTATGGTATCAAGAGATGCAAACCGCGGAGCGTGCGCCCACCCGTGCAGATGGAATTACGCCCTTATGGAGGAAAAGCGTCCGGGAGAGTATTTTCCGGTGGCTGAGGACAGCAGAGGAACTTATGTGTTTAATTCTAAGGATTTGTGTATGATAGAACATATTCCTGAGATAATCGAGTCTGGAATAGATTCCGCTAAAATAGAAGGTCGTATGAAAACCATTTTTTATGTAGCGACTATAGTGCGCGTATACAGAGAGGCTATCGACAGTTATTATGCAGATCCGAAGAATTATAGGTTTAAGCCGGAATGGCTGATGGAATTGCTGAAGGTAAGCAACCGGCATTTTACTACGGGATTTTTCCTCGGCAAGCCGGATGAAGAAGCTCAGAATTACGAATCCAGCGCGTATATTCGCGATTATGATTTTATAGGGATAGTGTGCGCTTACGATGATCTTACGGGATACGCCATAGTGGAGCAGAGGAATAAGTTCATCGTAGGCGATGAAATCGAGGTTTTCGGACCGGGAAACGCAGATTTCTTTACGCAGAATATAGAACAGATATTCGACGATATGGGCGAGCTTATAGAGTCGGCGCCTCACGCCCAACAGATTGTTAATATTAAAATGCGATATCCTGTGGGCGCAAAATATATGCTGAGAAGAAAGCGGAAATGAGAAAGGAAAATATGCTGCATAAAGTTAAATTAACGGTAATAGATAAAAAATTATATCCGGAATTACAGACTGAGTACTGCAAAGATCCAAATGCCGGTATGTGTCCATGCTATAATGTGGGCGACGAGTTTATATTCGAGCGTTACGGTATGGCTGACGATTTCTGGCATATTGGACTTAATACCCTGAAACAGACCGTAAATGCTGCTGATAAAATTGCCGGAGGAACTGAGTTTCCACACTGTTCGGAAGCCTGGGATGCTGTTTCTCGGTATATTTATGCAGGACTTCAGGGCGGTTCTATCATGCGCGGCTGGATGAATGATGATCGCGTGATGATCGCCTGCTGTTCCGACGGTACAAGACCTGTTATTTTTAAAATCGAGAGATTAGATTACAAGGCTGTTTATATTAATGAGATAGGCTGCGGCGACTGCAGAGATAAAATAAAATCTGTTCTTGAAAGTATAGACGGAGCGGTAGAGGTCAGGTTTCAGGAGGAGTATGCAGAAGTGTATCTGCAAAACGATATAGAAGATGAAGCGATAAAAAGCAGCGTGGAAGAATGCGGATACAGTGTTTTAAAGATCGATCAATAAAGCAGGTTTGCGGAAGCGGGCAGGAGATATCCATTGTTATAAATTAAAAGTTTTTATTAATATCAATAATTAAAATGAAATTTTACGTCGTCAGGATCAGTTCTGGCGGCGTTTTTATTATACGGTAAATATCGTTTACGATATTGATAAAGTAACAGCGAAACTGACTTCTAAAAGAGTATGCCATAGATTTTTATTTATGCGTTTCAGGCATAGTTCGATAAATAATACAGGCATTAGACATAATCAATATTTAAGATTAAAATAAACATAGCAGAACGGAATAAAGATTAAGGAATTAAGGTTGGTTTTGTCTGTCTTTCGTATAAAATCGGGAGAGTGAAAAGACATAGATTTTACAGCAGAATGAAAGAATGTAAGGGCACAGACCCGGCGAGAACTGATAGGGTAAGCAAATGGATATACACCGGAAGAACAACATCACCAATCATTCTATCCATTTATGGATGATAATATAAAATTTAAAAAATATATCGGGAGATATATTGACAAACTTCAAATTTTGAGATAGG
>JAAVYD010000018.1 GCA_022790955.1 Bacillota bacterium | reverse complement strand
TTTCTTTACTATTTTATCATAGTAGAGTATAATTGTGTACAACTTTATTTCGTTAGCAATTTAACATGTTTTAGGAGGATTGATATTTATGGAAAGGATTTACAACTTTTCAGCGGGACCATCTATGCTCCCTGAAGAAATTATAGAAAAAGCAGCGGCCGAACTTTTAAATTATAACGGCTGCGGAATGTCTGTTATGGAAATGAGCCATCGCTCCGGCGAATTTCAGGCTATAATCGACGCCGCAGAAGCGGATCTCAGAGATCTCATGGGCATTCCTTCAAATTATAAAGTACTTTTCCTTCAGGGAGGCGGGACTCTGCAATTTTCCATGGTTCCTTTAAATCTGCTCTCAGGCAGCGGCAAAGCCGATTATATAGTAACCGGACAGTGGGCAAAAAAAGCAGCTTCAGAAGCTAAAAAATTCGGCGACATTAAAATTGCCGCTTCCTCCGAAGAAAGTGTTTTCACATATATTCCAAAACTTAAAAAAGAAGATTTTCGCGCGGATGCGGACTACGTTTACATAACTACAAACAACACGATCTACGGCAGCAGATATCCCGAACTCCCGGATACTGGAAATATAATCCTTGCAGCCGACCAATCGTCCAATTTCTTATCTCAGGTATACGACGTGAACGATTTCGGTCTGATATTTGCTGGCGCTCAGAAGAACATCGGGCCTGCCGGCGTTACTATCACCATAGTAAGAGAAGATCTCCTGGGCAAAGCTCCGGAAAATACGCCGATCTATCTGGATTATAAAATCCACGCAGACAAAGGCTCTATGTATAATACGCCGCCGTGCTTCGCAATCTATATGGCAGGTCTTAATTTTCAGTGGATCAAAAAACAGGGAGGCGTTGCCGCTCTCCAAAAACACAACGAAGAACAAGCCGCCCGCCTCTACGACACAATAGACAACAGCAGTCTTTTCAGCTGTCCTGTTAATAAAGAAGACCGCTCTATTATGAACGTTGTATTTGTCACAGGAAATGCTGATCTCGACAAACAATTCGTTGCAGAAGCAAAATCTCAGGGACTTGTAAATCTTGGAGGTCACAGAACTGTAGGCGGTATGAGAGCGAGCATTTACAACGCTATGCCCGATGAAGGCGTAGATAAGCTGATCGAATTTATGAAAAAATTTCAGGTAAGCCACAGATTATAAGAACATTATTCCTTGAAATTATATTTTCAAGAAACAAATCGGTTTTAAAATTCTTCATAAAAAATTATTAATCATATTATAAACGATATTTCTACATAAAATAAAAGCAGTTAAATTATCTGCTGAGCTATAAGGACTAATAATATGTATAAAATTTCTACTTTAAATAAAATTTCGCCTGTCGGTCTTAATGAACTGACAAAAAATTACGAAATAACAAACAATATAGACGAAGCTGCCGCTATAATCGTAAGAAGTCAGGATATGAAATCCATGGATTTTTCCGATAATCTGCTCTGTATCGCCCGCGCAGGTATAGGCGTTAATAATATCCCGTCGGACGCGTGCGCGGAACGCGGCATCGTCGTATTCAACACGCCGGGCGCTAACGCTAACGCCGTAAAAGAAATGGTTGTCGGCGGCATGCTTATGGCTTCAAGAAACCTCGTCGCCGCTTCAAACTGGGCGTCTTCCCTGGACAAAGACATCGCTAACCAGGTAGAAAAAGGAAAGAGTAAATTCAAAGGTCAGGAGCTTCGCGGCAAAACGCTGGGCGTTATCGGTCTTGGAAGCATAGGCGGTCTGGTTGCTAACGCCGGAGTCGCTCTTAATATGAAAGTAAAAGGCTACGACGCTTATCTTTCCGTAAAAAACGCGCTGCATCTTTCCAAACACGCAGTCGTACTCGATCAACTCGAATATATGCTCCCAATCTGCGATTTTGTTTCCGTTCACGTTCACGCTAACGATGAAACAAACGGTATGATAAACGCAGACGTTATAAAGAAAATGAAAGACGGCGTTGTCCTCCTGAACTATTCAAGAGCTTCCATAGTAGACGCTCAGGCGCTGAAAGACGCGCTGGAATCGGGTAAGATCTCAAAATACGTTACCGATTTTCCTAACGACGAGATAAAAAACCTGCCTAACGTTATAAGAACGCCTCACCTGGGCGCTTCCACAGACGAAGCCGAAGATAACTGCGCAGATATGGCTGTAACAGAAATGATGGATTATATAGAAAACGGCAATATCACAAATTCTGTAAATTTCCCTGCCGTAGATATGGGAAAATGCCGTGCCGTAAGCCGCATAGCGCTGCTTCATAAAAATGTGCCTAATATGATAGGAAAGATCACAGGAAATATCTCCGAGCTGAACATCAGCGACATGACAAACAGAAGCCGCAGCGGATATGCTTACACCCTGCTCGATCTTGATTCCCCTGTTACTCAGGAAGCTCTAAATCATCTTAAAGCTATCGACGGCGTAATACGCGTACGCCTGATAAAAGGCTGAATTCACTGCAAACAATACAAAAATTATTTTATAGCGGCTGATTTCAGAATTTTTAAAAATCTGCCTAAAGATACATACAAATCTTATCAAAACTAATCCCCTCTGCCAGCTTGGTGAAAACGCTTTCCCGACGGCAAAGGGGATTTTTATATCAGAAAAGGACACCTCACGGTGTCCATATTTATAAAAAAGTTTTATTTTATATCGTTTAACAGCTAATCCATATTAATACCGAATCCTTCAAAGATATCGGCAGCGACATAATACCGCCTGCTGCGAACAAAAACAAACCAAAACTTGGCTTTCTCGGCTATTTTATATTAATATCTCACAACGCACACGACACTTCATTATCGAGCGCCGTCTTTCTCACCTTCCAATCTGGCATATAAACGCTGAGAAAATCGTAAAACTGCCTGCTGTGATTCGGATGTATAAAGTGTACAAGCTCGTGAAGCACTACATAATCTATACACGCCATCTTCGCCTTTAAAAGATAAAAATTAAATGTAACCTTATTTTTACCAACACTGCAGCTTCCCCACATTGTCCTCATGCGCCTGACGGATATACAGGGTCTTGGAATCCCGTACTGCTCGATTATATGATACCAATGATCCACTCGCTGATCAAATATTTCAAAAGCCTGATTTCTCCACCATTTATCAAACTGACCGACCAGTTTATCCTGGGCATTTGCATCCGTGCATTTTATGTAAATAATATTATTATCCCTGTGAATACGGTTTTTACTGCCTTCAGACACAGAAAAAATCATATCCTCGCCGAGCATCTTTACCGAAGCCCCGTCTTTTACCTCAAGAGCAGGCTCATATTTCGCAGTTTTTTTAAACTCCTCTAATTTTTTATCCATCCACATTGCATGCTTATTGATAAAATTCTCCGCCCATTCCGTGGAAACATTTTTCGGCATAGACAACACGATTTTCTGATCCGGATAAACCTTCAGCCGACAGGTTTTCATATTCTTTCTTATGACTGTTACAGGAACAATACTCCCTGACAAAGGCAAAGTAATATCAATATATTCCATTACAAAGTTTGCCCTTTCAGTTCTCTGACAAAATCACGTATACGCTCAAGTCCGGAAAGCAGCGTTTCCTTATCTGTTGCGTAAGCTATTCTTATAAATCCATCTTTACCAAATGCCGAACCCGGCGCAACAGCCACGTGTTTTTCATTAAGCAGCTTCATTGTAAAATCCAAAGAATATGGATCCCTTTCCAGCTTGTCTTTTAAACAAGCTATATCTAAGAACAGATAAAACGCGCCTTTTGGCTCGATAAACGGTATCTCCGGCAATTCCGATTTCATAAACCTTACAGCCGCTTCCATGCGTTCGCGATAAGCCTTTACCATCATCGCCGTGTATTCGCCGGATGTCCTGAGCCCAGCTTCCCCCGCCCACTGAGAAACCATAGACGGATGCGACGTAATATGACCCTGAAAAGCAGTTATAGCAGACGCTATCTCCGCCGTCGTAGCAGTATATCCTATTCTCCAGCCCGTCATCGGAATAGATTTGGATAAACCGTTAATAAGAATCGTCATATCCTTAGCCTCCGGAGATACGGAAGCCATGCTTACAAATTCGTCGGCAAAACAAATCCTTTCGTAAACCTCATCCGCCATTATATAAATGCCTTTTTCCACGCACACCTTTCCAATCTCGGCAAGTTCCTGCCGCGTATGAACAGTACCCAGAGGATTCGACGGATTGCACAGTACGATCATCTTTGTTTTTTCCGTAGAATAACGCTCGATTTCCTCCGACGTCAGCTTAAAATCGTTTTCCCTTTTCGTTTCAACAAAAACAGGTACTCCTCCTGCGATCTTAACGATTTCAGGATAGCTCACCCAATACGGCGACGGGATCAAAACTTCATCGCCCGCATCCAGCAGCGCAAAACACGTATTCGTAATGCACTGTTTAGCCCCATTAGATACAACAATCTGATTTATATTATAATCTACGCCGTTTTCTTCCCTCAATTTTCTGCAGATAGCCTCTCTCAGCTCAACAAGTCCCGCCACCTTATCGTAACGGGTTTTATTTTCCTGCATCGCCAGCTCGCCTCCTGCTTTCGCAGAATCCGGCGTATTAAAATCCGGCTCTCCCACGCTGAGATTTATTATATTAATGCCCTCAGCCTTCATCTGAAAAACCCTGTCGTTAATTTCTACCGTACCCGACGGCACTATATTTTTTACTATTTTAGATAACATATCAAACCTTTCATTCATTAAAACTATTTATATTAATTAAAATTTATCATATATTTTATAGTACACCAAATCAATACATAAATTTATTTAATCACTCATCTTCACGATATTAATGATAATATCATGAAAAATCAAAATACGCTGTGCTTTTACTTCATATCTTCTTCAAACCAGGCTACATTTATAACCATTCCCACCATAAGAATATAACTCAGCCAGTAAAACCATAAAAGCAATGCGATAATAGCCGCAAGACTTCCGTATACCATATTTAAATTGGAAAAATACTGAAAATAAATATAATAACCGACTGTCGCTATTAATATTCCCGCCGCTGCAAAAAGACTGCCCGGTATAGTTTTTTTTATGGATATCGGTCTGTTAGGCAGTACTGCATAATTAATAGCCAGGAAAAACCAATAAACAACCAGCGCCACCGGCCACCTTAATATCGAAAATAACCTATCCATTATTATGCGCCTGCCGAGTATTTCGCTCAGCAGGGAATCCGCCAGATCGAGCAGCAAATTTCCATATACGAGAACCACCAGACTTATCACTATCATTAAAATCAGACCAATAATTGTGATAACCGCCCGCAAACGAGATTTAAAATAGCCTGACACATTGCTTCCGCCATCAGTTTTATATGAATAATTTGCCATTCTTATCATAGAAAACTCAACCTTTGAAGCCGACCACAGAGCCACCACGAGAAACGCTATACTGAAACCGGACACCGTACTGCTCGCCGAACTTAAAACCGCCAGCGCCGCCTCATTTCCTGCAAACTGTTCCATAAGCTCGTCAAACATCAGCTCTGTTCTGTCGAAAAATCCCAAAAGCTGAATAAGAATCGTTATTATTGGGATAATGGAAAAAATAAAATAAAATCCCAGCTCTGCCGCAGCGCCCTGATAATATGGATCTCTAAGTTTTTTTATCGTTTTTATCGCCGTATAAAAGACTTTTCTTCCCAAACACAATCTCCCTTATATACTTCCGGTTTACCATACCGAAAGACTTTAAACATCCGACAACTGCTTTTTAAGTTCCCTTAAAGCATTAGCCCGATGACTTATACCGTTTTTTTCCTCAGCGGTAAGCTGCGCGTAAGTTTTTTCAAAACCATCGGGAACAAACAGCGGATCATATCCAAAACCGTTTGTACCAAGAGGCGCCCTGTTTATAACGCCTGGACACTCACCCCTTGCTGTAAGAACCTCGCCGCCGGGATAACACAGAGTTATGACAGAAACAAACTTAGCTTTCCGCTTATCATCAGACACATTTTTCATTAATCCGAGCAGCTTTTCGTTATTTTCCTCGTCCGAGGCGCCTTCCCCCGCAAATCGCGCAGAATATACGCCTGGTTCTCCGCCAAGAGCTTCCACCATGAGCCCGGAATCATCCGCTATTGCAGGCATACCTGTCGCCTGCATAATAGCTTCAGCCTTTAAACGGGAATTTTCCTCGAAAGTAATCCCTGTTTCTTCAACCTCCAAACTACCGACTCCGGCTTCTTCTTTCGTGATAACATTCATGCCGAACAGCGCTGTAATCGCCTCAATTTCTTCGATCTTATGCCGATTACCTGTAGCCGCCACTATTTTTATATTAGATAAATCGCTTTTTTTCATAATATTAACGCCTCTTTTACTATGTTATAATACATTTTTCTTTATTTTTATTCAGAATACCATAAATATTAATAGCTCTCTAATTTTATCATACCAAGACACATTTTTCTATCGCGATTACCGCCGCATTTCCAAATATCACATGATATATTCGACATAATTCTGCAAAATAAAATTTTTCAATTCATACAAAACTATAACGCTTACTCTTTCAAAAACAGCGCCGCAATTTCCTGTCTTTCATTTTCTGTTATCAATTAAGTTTTAAATTTAAGAAAATTGTGGTAAAATAATAAATAAGTTGATCCGAATATTTATATATCCAAGCTGCTTTCTAATAGGCAGCCGCCAATAAACAATCAGGAGGTAACCGACAATGGCACTCGTAACCACAAAAGACATGCTGACTAAAGCTCTCTCGCAGGATTACGCGGTAGGGGCGTTTAATGTCAACAATATGGAAATTATTCAGGGTATAGTCGATGCTGCCGGAGCAGAAAACGCTCCGCTTATTCTACAGGTATCCGCCGGCGCAAGAAAATACGCTAAGCCTGCTTACCTTATAAAATTAGTAGAAGCCGCAATAGAAGATACAGGACTCGATATTGCGCTTCATTTAGACCACGGCGAAGATTTCGATATCTGCAAAAAGTGTGTGGACGATGGTTTTACATCCGTTATGATAGACGGTTCAAAACATCCGTTTGAAGAAAACATAGCGCTCACAAAACAGGTAGTCGAATACGCCCACGCCCACGGCGTTGTTGTCGAAGCCGAACTCGGAAAGCTGGCAGGCGTTGAAGATAATATTAAAGTCGACGCCCGTTCCGCTACTTTCACAGATCCGCAGGAAGCTGCTGAATTCGTAGAAAAAACAGGCGTAGATTCTCTCGCTATTGCAATCGGTACGAGCCACGGCGCTTATAAATTCAAAGGCGACCCTTATCTCGACTTCGACAGGCTCAGAGAAATTCACAAACTGATACCAAATACACCGCTGGTACTCCACGGCGCTTCTACAGTTCTTCCAGAATTCGTAAATCTGTGCAACAAATACGGCGGAGATATTCCGGGCGCTCAAGGCGTTCCTGAGGAAATGATAAGCGAAGCCGTAAAGTATGGAGTATGCAAAGTGAACATCGACACAGATCTAAGACTTGCCATGACTGCCGAAATAAGAAAACATTTCATAGAAAATCCTGCCGACTTCGATCCAAGAAAATATCTCGGACCTGCAAGAACCGCAATTACAAATATGGTCGCACATAAAATCAAAAATGTGCTGAACGCAAGCAATAAAAGATAATTCAACGGTTCTCTCCAAGAGAAGGCAAATCATATAATATTATGTTTCAGCAAAATCAACCGACAGTTATTTTTATCCTGTAATTTCTGCATAAAAATAACTTCATGCGAAAGAAAAACCATTCGCATGAAGTTATTTTATTTTTCTGCCCTATTAAGAACGATTATGATATTTTATTCTCTATAATTAATATTTATTTGCTTATAACCTAAATTGGATATCTATGTCCTTCTCTCATAAAATACCCCTCAGCGTTTCCGTTAGTTTTTTAATGTCTATTGGTTTTGCCAGATGTGCATCCATTCCAGAAGCATAAGCATTTTTTTATCTTCATCAAAGGCGTTTGCTGTCATTGCAACGATTGGTATACTCGATTTTGATATATTACCCATTTTGCGAATAGCCTCAGCCGCTTGATAACCATTCATATTCGGCATTTGAATATCCATAAGTATCATATCATAATATCTTTCTTCGGATCGTTTCATCATATCGACGCATATATCTCCGTCTTCAGCTCTTTCTACTTCTAATCCCATTTCATTCAATATTTCAGTTGCGATCTCTGCATTCAAATCATTATCTTCGGCAAGCAAAATCCTTTTTCCTGAAAAATCCACAGCCGCTTCATGCTTTGTTTTGCCGCCTGCCAAATCTGTTTCCGATGCGATTCTATGGGACATAATAACTGTAAATTTTGTACCTTTTCCTATTTCGCTTTCCACCTCAATAGAACCGTTCATCAGCTCAACAAGTTTCTTAGCAATCGACATTCCGAGTCCGGTTCCGGCAATTTTACTATGCGTCGTATTATGTTCTCTCGAAAAATCTTCAAAAAGATGAGGAATAAACTCCTCGGAAATTCCAATACCATTATCCTCAATCTCTGTTTTCAAACAAACATACTCTTCTTTATCCGATGGAATCTCCGTCAGGCGTATTGACACTTTTCCGCCATTGGAAGTATATTTATACGCATTATTCAAAACATTAAAATATACCTCTTGAACTTTTGTCATATCACACCACACAAAATTATGTTGTATAGATATCTTTCTTTCAAAAGCAATATTTTTTGTCTGCATTTGCGCAGCAAACAGAGAATGCATTGAATTGCACATCTCCTCAACATTACATGCAGTTTCACTTAATACGATCTTTTTGCTTTCAATTTTGGACATTTCAAGAATATTATTGATGATGGACAAAAGAATTTCGCTGGCGTCGCCGATTTTATGAATATATTCTTTTCGTTTTTCCCCATCCTCCTGCTGTTTATCCAATAACAGCAGAAAGCCGGTTATGGCATTCATTGGAGTTCGGATATCATGGCTCATATTGAATAGAAAATCAGTCTTTGCTCTGTTGGCATTTTCAGCATTAACAAGAGCTTTTTGAGTTTCCATTTTAGATTTATTTAATATAGAATAAGTCAATATGAGAAGTATAACTAAAATCATCACAAGAAACACGGCTAATACAATACCAATACGATTTGCATCTGATATCATCATCTCATTAACTTGTTCTGGGAAAATCTGAATAATATACCAGTCGCCATTCTTTAATCCCATGATACAGGCGCCGGTTTCATTTCCCGCCAAAGGCATTAAAATAGGTTCATTTTCATATATTAAACTGGTGCTTGCAGCATCGTCTGCAATTCTCGGACCAAGTACAATTTCTATCGAAACCTCTGCCGTTGTATCTATTTCCTGATTGCTTGAAATTATAAGCCCAGCTTCATTGCATAGATAAGCCTCTGCATCATAGCAAAACATATCCATCGTTAAAAGTTTATCCAACTGATTTGTTTCTTTATATACTCCAGTCAATGATCCTATAATTTCACCCTGATAATATACTGGAGAATAAAATATTACAAGCGTTTCATTTGTCACACGGGAATTGAATATCAATTCTACCCCGGAATTTCCCTTCATAGCATCCAGATAATACTGACGATCGCTTGCATCTGAAACGCCTCCTGTTGTATTGTGATTTATTCCTTCTTTATCAACAAACTCAATAAAATCAAAAATAGAATTATCTAAAATATGTTGAAAAGTAGTAATATCTACCTCTGAAGAGGTAAGTATCTCACCTATCAAATTGCTCAACATCTGAATATTAGTCAATCCATGCATAAGTGAATCATCCACAAGCACTGCCATTTGACTTGTATTATCTATCAGATATTCTTTATTGTTGTTTGTAATATTTTTCTGATTCTCCAATGTAAAAACAACAATTGATAAAATTGCCAATACAGCAACGACAATTGTGAGAACCGGCAGGATATATTTGTTTTCTTTTTTCATTGCCGTATTTCTCCTGAATTCAAATAATATTTTGGTGCATTCGACGGGCACATTTTTCTCATCAGTTGAGCAAAATAAATAATGACAGACGACGGGTATTTTCCGTTTTTCTATTCTTTAATTATTTTATTATAACACATACAAGATAAATCTTCCACCAGATTTTTCCTGATTATGGTCGTAACCGATTTTATTCCTTTTCCTTGCAGGCAATAATTCAGCATAAATTTTCCTTTTTAAGTTTTTATGTTTAAAAATATTATTTACTCATAACTCGATATTATATCCATATCTTATATAATTATATAAGATATTTAACCATAAATATAAAGAAAAATAATTTTTATTCATATGAGTAATATTTTTCCAGATAAGGGTGAAAAATTCGATAAAAAGAATTAAAATGATAAGAATACAAAATAATTAATATAGCTTTAATATTTATATTAGTTATTACATTCGTTATAACGGGCTGTGTTAATGCCCCATGAAACACAGAGTACAAATTCAACAGTCTAAATGGGTTCTGCGGTTAAAGATTCAACCGAACTAAAAAACTCAGGAAAAGGCAGCATACAAAAAGCTGAATCTGAATATCATTACAGATAAAATTTAGATCAAGATCGCTGCGGCGCTTTTATTTTTATATAAAGTTATTCGTATAAATTCTTGGTTTCTTGTTTTCTATGCAACATGCTGCACAAATCATCAGTATAACCGCTTTCCATATTTATTTCACCATTGCAGCCAAACAGCTTAAAACTGTCTGCACGGCTCAGCCTGCCCGACTTGATTTCTTCAGCGAGCAGCAGCAGATTCTCCGAACTGATAACCGCTCCGTGCACGCCTGATCTCATAAATATATTATTAATACGATCTTTAAAACCTCCGGTAAACTCTCCGGAAACAAATAAAAAGCAAAACTCATCAACTCCGCTGTCAAATATATTCCACCATTCGTTAGCATTAATATTCCTGTCACGAACCTGATTTTCTTCTATATACCTGTACATTTCATCCGCCTGTTTTATAGGCAGCGAATATCCCTTAGAATAAGCCTTGTTATCTATGATAAGTCCTCTATTTCCGTAATATACGCATACATCGGGCTTCCTCGAATCGCCAAGCCTTGAGCCGCTGAATCCTAATTCAGATGTAAAAAGCTCTGCCGTCATCATTTCGTAATCCCTGTCGGAATTTCCGTCGAATCCCAGATCCAGAAGCGCCAGATATTTATGACTTATATTATCAAGCCGCTCTCTTAACCTGTCTTTTAAAACAGCAAACTCAGTTTTCTCAAGAGTTTTATTCACGCTTTCCGAAGGAATATCGAGTCCATTAATATCATCGGCTACTGTAAAGCCGCCTCCCTGCCGCCTGATATTCAGACCTATATTAACAAAACCCGCCAGATCATCCCTTATAACGATATGGGATTCTTCTATACCTTTGATTTTCAAATACTCCTGTATTTCGGTAATCGTACGGTAAGATTTATTAATGTATTTTATAATATGCGTGCGCCTGCACCGCAGATAATCGCGGTTTTTGCCCTTGGTAGCGAGCATATCCCACATAACACGCTTAGGAATTTTTTTATAACTCGACGCGCCTGATGAATACCTGAGCGCCTTTTTGCCATTTAAAGTCAGCTTATAAGCCTGCCCTATCACACTGCTGAGCTTCTTTTTCCCGTCAAAAACAATTATCTCCTTCTCTGTCTGAATTATCCAGTCCATTTGTTTAAGCCAGCTGCATATAGTGCGCACATATTTATCGCTCGTCCCTTCGGTATCCTGCAGAAGTTTCACTCTATCTTCCCGCGTCCGCGCAGCAGTAAGCCCCCGTACTATCATTTCCTGAGGTATTGATGTAAAACCTGCTTCGCCTATAAAACCAAGCTGAGAGCCGATCTCAAACTTAGTCATGTGACCGTTAATATCTAAAAGCGCTAATATTCTGCAGACCGGCGGATATGATATGAACGCCTGGGTTAAAATTTCGTATTCCGCAGAACCCGACGGTTCTGCTTCGGCGTAACGCCTGCCCATTTCTGTAAGACTGCAAGCATCCTTTTCCCTATTGTAATGAAGAAATCCTATACTTATTGCCCAGCGCAGAAATGAATCCGCAGGCCAATCGCTCTGATATTCCTTACGCTGCCCCGGCAAAGCCGCCTGAACTATCCCTGTGCAGGGCGCGCTGCTTCTCGTAAAACCTTTAGGCGTCCCTTTGCCTTTTAAATGGATATACGGAATCTCCATATTCTCACAGCCCAGCTCCGTCAGAAATTCTTCCCTGCCGTCGGTTTCGGAGATCAGCCGAGGAATCTTATCGAAACGCAGATTCTTATTTACTTCGGAATCGAGAACGAACAAAGACACGACTTTTTTTAAATTTTGTATTGTATATGCCTCCTGCACCCAACCAAACGTCCTGTCCGCCATTTTCTCACCCCGTTTAAATCACGCATATAAATTAACTTTAAATTCATATTGATTTTATTTACGCACTATCTCCGCTGCGTTTCTATTTCCTTTAATTTCAGATATGCCCTCGCCGTAGTAACGGCGTCCGCCAAAGCCCTGTGAGCCCTCGGATTTTTAATATCCAGCGCTTTGCTCAATTTTGCAAGAGAAAGCCTTTTATTTCCGCACCCCATCTGCCTGCTGAACCGCTTCGCGTACTTCATTACATCAAAATATTTATTTTTAATGATAATATTGCTGTATCGTCCCGCTCTCACCATAAACCTGCCGTCAAATGCCACGCAGTTATACCCCAATAGAATATTATCGCCGGCAAATTCCATAAAATCCGGAATAACTTCCCACATTTCACGGGCGTCCTTAACATCGTCAGGGGCAATCCCCGTAAGCTGCTGAATATCATCAGACAGAGTTCGCTGAAACGGCTTAACAAATTCCTGAAAAATAAATTCTTTTGATTCCGTAATCTGTCCGTTTACAACTTTAATCGCGCCGATTTCTATAATACTGTCATACCTGGAATCTCGCCCCGTAGTTTCCAGATCAAATGATACAAATGAATCGAAGTCGGATTCAGTAATTTCTGCCGGTCCAGGATACAGCCGCTTTGGTATAGGCTTAGGCGTTTTGCCGGGCGTCGGCTTTGCATTAACTGTTTTTCTGCCCGATTCGGAAATTTCAGCATAAATACCAACCGACGCTAAAAAATCCATATATCTCTGCCGTATTTCTTCTTTATTTTCTTTAGGAGCAGGCATATACTCCTGCTTACCGCTGTCCGCTTTCGCTCTCTGATTATTATTATACTTAGATAACTCATGAAGCTCCCTCACGGCATATTCATCCTGCGCAAATAATTTCGCCGCCTTTTTTATAATTTCATCAGCCTTGCTGTATCTTCTCGTCTTTATGTAAAAATCTGCTAAAGTCATATATGCCTGTTTCGGCAGCTCTTCAAAACCTAAAATCTCATTCGCCAATTCCTCCGCTTCCGCATAAAAATAATCCTTATATAAAGCGTCGATCACGAGCCCTTTTACTCTGTTAAGCTCCCATTCGGATAATCCTGCGCTCTCTCTGCAAATTTCATAAGCCTTATAAAGCCACTGCCTGTTCGCCTTAGAAACATTATTCACGCCGCCCGCTATATACAATATTCTCACATACTCTCTTTTCGGCGAAACCATATCGTCCGTAATTTTAAATAAAATACTTTCAACGCTGTTTGAATTAAATAATTCAGCCGACATACTATCCCACAGCGCATTCTGTCCCAACCCGTGCTTATATTTCATAATATCCGAACATAAAGCGCCAATATCTATCTTCTGACCGCATTTATCGCATAAATATGTTTCCGATTCCTGTCCGCAGTTAATACAAATAGCCATATTAATCCTCCCATCCGGCTTAGATATCCGCCGAAAATAATGTGTATTGTATATTATCAGATCGACCGACTCGCTAATATAACAGATAACAACAATCTATTTCTTTAATTTAATTTGCTGAAAATCAGCCGGTCAAATCATTTGGTATTTTAATTTCATATTCTCGCCCATTACTGTCGTTATCAATAATTGGTAATCAACACTTCCTGGGTTATATTGTTCTTATTATTCGTTTGATAGTTGCAATTATTATAATTAAATGCTATATCATGCAAAATATAGCCGTTTTCCTGCTGCCAGTTCAGCAAAATATCGTGCGTTCTCCCCTTATGGCGAGATACATTTGACAATGCAAATTTTACGTTTCTGCTGTTCAATCTGTTCAATAAATTAAGCAGATCAACTTCATCCTGCTCGGTCCAGCCACGAAAGCCTCGTTTACCGTCGTTATAGCTGCCGCAGGTCAGCAGGTACGGCGGGTCGGCATACAAAAAATCACCGGAATTTAATATATCAACATCAAAATCCAAAAAATCATAAGATTCAAATTCTATATCGAAGATACGATCAAAAATGCGGATAAGATTATTTCTAATAGAATCATTAAAACTGCTTCTGTTTGCTCCGAAAGGATTATTATACTCATGAGCGCTATTAAACCTGAACTGATAATTAAAACTGAAGCACATTAATACATACAAATCCAGCGGTTTTCGTTCAGATGAATTATAATATTCTCGAAATCTCAAATAGGCGTCTTTATTTTGTTTTGTAAGTCCCCATTTTTTTATTGTACTATCTATGTAATCTAAAACAAAATCTCTGCCATTATCCTGGAAAGCCTTAAAAATATCTATCACATGATAATTAATATCGTTAGCGATTATCCGCTGCGCGCTGGTATTAACAGCCACATCGCAGCCTCCGCAGAACAGGTCGACCATAACGTTTATGTTATCAGGAAACAATTTCTGAATCTGCCCGATGATCCTGTATTTATTTCCTATATAATTCATCGGTGATTTAATATACTCCATTAACGTCTCCTTAAAAAATACAGTTGTTCTTTAAGACCCCGCGTATTATTAGGGATTTTATTTTTATATCTTCTATATTCGTATTCGTAAAGCTGAAAGGAATTTCCTGCCGCATATTTCCTGCATATTTCAGAAAGCTCCTCCGTATCGAGCAGCCCTTCATTATTATAACTTATTAAAATATACTTGCTCTTACTGCCTTTCACTAAACGCTCAAAAGCTGATTTTACTGTGCTTTTTTTACAAAATTCGCTCTTTTGATTGTCGTAATTGCGCATACCCGTCACCCCATAAATTTCAGGATAATCATACCGGGCTATAGTTTCGAGAATATGATAATTCGGCAGATACTCGCGGGAATTATAAGGAGGATCAGCGTACAGAAGATCTGTTTTTTTATTAAGCGCTTCCGTATAATCGCAGTTAAGGCAGGCGTTTCTTTTGCCGTTTGAATATATTATCGGCTTTGCAAGCTCTAATTTATTGTGAGTCCGCACATCCCAGTATTTCAGATAAGCTGCATATACGCCTGTTATATTTGCCACAAAAGGCACGGCGTTTATCAGCGCAGCCAAAAGATAAAAATACCCGCTTTCATTTATAAGCCCATCATCGTACCATTTTTGAATTGTCTGTCGTATAATATCTATCTTTATAGCGTTTTCTTTCTGAAAATACATGCGAGCGCAATTTTCATTCGGAGAGTAATTCTGATAAATAAAACAATCGTCTATATTAACGTCTGCTTTTTCCCACGTAAGCTCGTTGAGATATTTAATAGGATCGCCGATTTTCAGCTTCCCAAAAGACGGTCGTCTGTTAAGTCCCACAGTTCCGCGGGTTATCGCGTAACTGAAATATAAAAAATCATTGCTTATTACGCGAAATCCTTTTCTTTTAAAATTATCGCTCACTACCGCAGAACCTGAAAAAATATCGGTAACAGAAGATATATCGCCTATATTCTCATCGATAACATCGTTTATTCTTTCAAGCATGAGGCTCTTTCCGCCAATATATCTCATAAATTCACCTTTACCAATAATTATCGTATTGATGATAGTATACCATTACTTTTCCATACCATCAAAACAGTTTTGTATAATCTTCGCACAAAATCCCTGCTGCTTTCGCTTCCTCCGCCAGCCGCCTGTTGCCCTCGTTCATTTCGCCAAACTCAGATACGCAGCAGATTACTCTGCCGCATTTTTTCATTTCCTCTGCTGCCTCATTATACGCCGCGCTGCCTATGCGTTCAAAAGGCCGTTCCGAAATAACCTTAACTGCGATAGCTCTCGCCAGTTCATAGTCCACATCATTTTCATGAAGCACTCCTGCAGAAAACGGTATTCCTTCCCTTTGCAGCCTGCGAAACTCCATCATCCCCGCTCCGCCTCCGGCTATCACAAAAACTTTTGGCTCCGCCTTCTCGGATCTAAGCTCCACAGAGCCAAAAACTTCACTATAATGTCCGTTATCGAGATCGTAAAGCTCTTTTATAAAATCAGATCTGAAAATTTCTTCAGGCGTACCGTATCGCTGAACAAAACCATCCTTAACGCACAAAATATAATCGGATATTTTCTGCGCAAGCTCCAACTCATGCAGGGACATTATCACTGTCACGCCCTTAGCAGCCACATTTTTTCTTAAAATATTCAGCAGCATTAATTTATGTTTTATATCGAGATAAGACGTCGGCTCATCCAGAACCATAATTTCAGGTTCCTGACAAATAGCTCTCGCAAGCATTACCCGCTGACGCTGTCCATCGCTTAACGTCATAAAATCCCGGTCAAATAAATCTTCCAGACCTACTAACTTTAACGCTTCATAAGCCTTTTTTCTATCGTCGGCAGACAAAATCCCAAGCCTGCCGGTATACGGATATCTTCCGGTCGCCGCTACATCGCCGCAGGTCAGAAGATCCGTATTCATTCTTTCAGTCAGCACGATAGACATGATTTTCGCCAGTTCCGAATCCGAAAGTTTATCCATATCTGTCATCACGGCAGGTTTTATATTAATATAATTATTGCCGCCTGATAAATCAAATTTCTGGATTTTATCTGCGCTTGTACTGCTTTGTATTTTACTGCCGCCAGCGCCTATACCTGAAAAATCTGTTTTTTCCCCAATATACACACAGCCCGACAGCCTTTTAAGCTGCCGGACTATAGTTTTAAGTATTGTGGACTTTCCAGATCCATTAGGGCCTATAAGCGTAAGTATCCTGCCCCTTTCCAGTTCAATATCTATACCGCCGATCAGAACTTTGCCGTTATAGCCAACTGACATCTTTTCCGCCTTAAAAACAATATTCTTCATAATAACTAATATTTTTCCGTATGTAAATCCTTTAAATCTGTTTCTTTTTGTTCAACATGATAAATATAACTACCGGCGCGCCGAAAACAGCCGTTACCGTGCTTATACTAAGCTCCGTAGGCGCAAACACGGTTCTCGCTACTAAATCGCAAAACAGACAAAAAGCTGCGCCGCCAAGAAAACATGCCGGTATTATTAAAATAGGTTTTGATGTTTTCATCAGACTTTTTACGATATGAGGAACCGCTATTCCTACAAAAGAAACCGGTCCGGCAAAAGCCGTCACGCAAGCCGATAATATACTCGACAAGACTATTAAAACACCTCTGAACAGCTTTATATTAACGCCCATATTCTTAGCGTAAGATTCCCCAAGCTGATAAGCCCCTATCGGTTTGGAACACAGAAATACTGCCGTTACTGCAACCAATGCTACCGCCGCTATCACCTTTATATTTTCCCAGTCAATTCCGGAAAAACTTCCCAAAGACCAGTTATGCATATTAACTATATCTGAATCGTCTGCAAAAGTTACCACAAAATCCGTAACAGCCGAACATATATACCCTATCATCACGCCGCTGACTACTAACATGGACATATTGCTGACCTTTCTCGATATTATTAAAACGAAACACATTGAAAGCAGCGAGCCTGCAAAGGCGGCTGATATTAAAAACCAAGAAGTAACCGCAAATCCGTAATTTATTAATACTATCATGCTCAAAGCAACTGTAAGTTTCGCGCCGGATGATATACCCAGCACAAATGGTCCTGCTATTGGATTCCTGAAAAACGTCTGAAGCAAAAATCCCGACAAGGACAGCTCTCCTCCAAGAACGCACGCCGCTATAATACGCGGCATGCGTATCTGCCATATTATATTAAGCTGCGCTTCGTTTCCCTCGCCTGCAAATAATATTCGGAAAACATCTTTTACACTGATAGAAACGCTTCCCGCATTTAATCCGCAGACAAAAAGAATCGCAAGAATCCCCGCCAGCGCCACATATGAAAATATGTACCGGCTATAACGCTTCCTGTAATTTATTTCATATTCCTCCATAGCTCCTCCGAACTTTACAGATTTCTGATCGATGATATTAATATTTACTATATATTGACAGTCTGTACTTTATCACTACATATAAATCAATAACTTATTATGCATGCAATTTTAATAACAACCTGACGAATATCTGTCTGCAAATTCTTAATATTATGTATAAAATATTAATTAGCCGTAAGCCTGTGTAAATAAGTCATATTGTCGTTATCCATGAGCATGCTGTTTATATCCATAATCATCTGTCCAGCCGCAGAAGTTTCCTGATACATATTTTTGCCGGTGCAGTAAACATTTCCGCTCTTTACAGCCTTAAAATCGCTCAAAAGCGCGTTCTTCTCCAGCAGCTCGTCTATCTTATAAATTTCTCCGTCTATTGTAGAACTGTATATAAGATAATCTGCATCTTTAGCTTTCGCATAAAATTCTTCCATTTGTATTGTTTCCGTAGAAGTTGCTTTTTCGGGATCTCCCAGGTCATCAAAAATATACTTACCGCCTGCAAGCTCTATCATCTTGGCAACATAATCGCCGCTCTTTCTCACGCTGACTCCGCCGGAAGATGAAAAATAGAAAAACGCAACTGTTTTTTTCTCGTCTATCGGCGCGACCTTATCTAACATTCCTGCCTGCTCGTTAAACATTTCCTCCGCTTTATCATCATTGCCTGTCAATAATCCGTATAGCTTTATCCACTCGCTCCTGCCCAGCGGATGACTTTCATAACTTGAACGATCGACCAGTACAGGAATCCCCGACGCTTCCAGATTTTCCTTTACCTCCGGCGCATGGGTTATCATCATAGACTCTATAGCCAGTTTACACTCCTTATCCGTAATCAGCTCGTAATCCGGCATATTGTATTTGCCCGCATAAGCGATACTGCCCTGCTCCATTGCCGTTTTAGCTTCATCTATGTACCAATCATCGGCTTTCGTTCCGGACAGGCTTATCGTATCAAGCGCTCCGAGCTTACAGAAATGATCCATCACAGCAGAAGCGGCTATATATATATTATTCACGGGCTTTTTAAGTACGGCGATATCCTCAGGAAGCCCTCCGGGTGCCTTGCCGTCCTCCGGAATCAAAAGTATTTTCCCGCCTTCATTTATATTAATAAGATCATAGCCGCCTTCATAATGCTCGACAGTAAACTCCTTTGCATAAGAAAGCTCCATACTGCCGCTTACAGCCATATCATTCCAGGACTCTGCACCGGAAGGTTTGTCAGATGCGCATGCTGAAAAAACTGCGAGAATAAGCAGCATAACTGCAAAATAAACGCTCTTTGTTAATTTTAACCTGAAACCATTTTTATTCATATTTTCACCTATTATTTTCGTTAATCATTATTTATTTTGACGTTTGTTTGCCGCAATTTTTCTGCCTGCAAAAATTCCTATAATAAAAGCTAATAATATGCATATAATTGTAACTATTATTATAATCATTTTACTGTTTTGAGCAACATTAGATTTATCTATATTAAACCCTGAAGAATCAAATTTTAACGTATACTCTATTTCATGAGGAACACCCATCGCCGTAGTATCGGCTATTACTTCAAATTCTTTATCAAGCTCCAGAACAGGAACTTCAAATACAGAATTCCCCTCAGAACTCAAGACATTATACCGATTTCCATCTACGATCATATAATCATAATTCGGACTGCTCCATTCTATTTTCGCCCACACGGCGCCGTTCCTTACAGTAACCTCTGACGGGCTTGTTATACCAGCCTTTCCGGACCCGCCGGAAAGTTCCACATTCAGCATATATTTACCATCCTCAGCCTTTGTTTCAGCAGTTTTTACTGTCTTATCACCGCCCTCATAACCAAATTCTGGAATCATCATGCCGTCCGCGTCTGCATCAGCCACATCAATAACGCCTTCAGGTAAAGAATCGGACTTAAATATCAAATTTCTATCATACCACTTTTCTTTCTTTATACTCCACGCCGCACAGGCGATCTCTTTATTCAAAAACTCTACCGGAATTTTATATGTATAAGCTCCCTGAGCGTTTTCTTCATAAGGAATAAATTCATCTTCGCCGGCCTCATCAGCCTCTTGTCCGGTTCCCATAAATAATTTACCGTAACCCTTACCGCTAAGCGTAATAACCGAAGACATTTTTCCGCTTTCAACCAGAAGAACAGCTTTAGTTATGCGAAACATAGATGAACTGGAATCTACGTCTATATCATATTCGCCGTCAGCCACATTATCTCCGTAAACGGTCTGCATATTGCCAGAGCTCCCGCTTTCAGCGCCGTTAATCGGCTCCTCCGCTTCGGATTCTGCAAAAACTTCCTGCGCCAGACCGCTTTCTTCCGTACCGCTTATAAATATATTAATATAATTATGATTAAGCAAGACTATTGCTATAATTATAATTGCGGCAGTATATAATATTTTCCTCTCAAATTTATCTTTAAAACTTTTCATATATAATTCCTTAATTTTTATCCTTCTATTGCAGCTTTTGTATGAGCTATGTAAATATCCTGTATGCCTTTAAATTCTCCCAGACCTTTCAGGATACATTCCACTTCATAATCTGCAGCTTCAAATTGTGACTTCCAGGAATCCTCTTCATCTCCAGCCATATCGTTATTTGCATGATCCCCGGATACCACCATCAGCGGTTCGAGTACGACTTTTTTGTAATTTCCTTCTCCGACAGACTTCATCACATCTTCAAGCGTTGGCTCCGCATCAACCGTGCCTATGTAATAATCTTTATTACCTCCGTCCGAAAGAACTTTCTGCAGCTTGGAATACACGCCGTTGGAATCCGCTTCCGTACCGTGACCCATAAAACATACCGCCGTATTTCCATCGGCATATTGAGAAGTTTCTTCAACAAGAATGTTTGCCACTGCTTCAAAATCATCATCATCAGAAAGCAAAGGTTCCGCGAGTTTCACTGTATCAAACTTATCTCTATATGCTTCCAGCTCATCTTTCAGATCCGTATATTCGTAGCCGGACATAAGATGAGTAGGCTGAACTATCAGCGTTTTTATTCCGTCGGACACAGCTCTTTCAAGAGCTTCGCCTACGTTATCTATCTCAAGCCCGTCTCTTTCTTTCAATTTATCTATAATAATCTGACTCGTAAACGCCCGCCTTACATCGTAATCCCTAAACTCAGCCTTTATAGCGTTTTCTATCTCGCCGATGGTCTTATCCCTGCTGTCATTATAGCTCGTACCAAAGCTCACTACTAATATCGCCCTATCTGAAGATTCGCCGCCTGATACAGACTGCCCGCCTTTGTTTGCTGCTTTATCTCCGCAGCCTGTCAGCGTCAAACCCACTACAACCATCATAATAATCGCTAAATACTTTTTCATTTTTCCCTCCTGTTTTCGTGAATTGATTTTGCCGCATACCTGAATCTTCGGTCGGCATCAGCCGAATAACAGAATTTGCGCAACAAAAAACCCTCTACTCACAAGTAAAAGGGTACACAAAACAGATAATCGTCAAAACAGGAGGAATACAGTTAAAAAATTCCAGCTTATTTCTGTTTTAAAGATTACATTAATAACGCGTACAGCCAATTACTCGTGGCCTGAAACGATCACTTACATTATACTGCGGCTATCGTTTCCGTACAAACAACAGGCAGGTCTCCTGACTTAAAGGTCTTCATGAAAACACACCTTCCCGATTTCTCAGTGGTTTTTTGCAAAAGCAACGGTTTTCACTCGCTTAATACAGTGACGAGTTCGCGCAGGATTCTAACCTGCTTCCCTTTTCACCAGATCCCAGTATTCGCATCTGAATAAAACTGTATCTGACACCTGTCGTCTATTTATTTATATAAATAGTACCATAAAATATCCTGACTGCAAACAAAATTTGCCGTACAGATTTATCATTTCTTGTTATTCATAACTTTTATAATTATCTAAACATGATTTTTTACTATTCATTCCATATACTATATATTTTTCAACTATCTTTTTAATTAACATATTAAATCATTTATAAGTTTCTTATTTTCTAAGCGCAAATAATTTGCTACAAACTCATAGCCGTTCATAAGCATTAACTCCAAAATTTTTTACTTTAAAAAATATTTATCTTATAAAAATTCCTTTTGCATTAACATAGGTTAATAATTTTATTGTTTTTATAACTTATTTTCCCAATTTTATTATTTGCATAAAAAAGAGCCAGCCCGGATTCGATTCCGAACAAGCTCTTTAAAATCTTAAGGTTAGTTATATTAATATATTATACGTTTACAAAATACACGCTGATTTTATAAAATAATTTTGCACGTTTTCGATTTAAAATACAAAGAATACAAATGTATCTATTATAAATATAGGAATGAGAATCGAGAACGACCACGCCATATAACCAAAGAAGCTCGGCATTTTTATTTTGTTTTCTTCAGCTATGGACTTTACCATAAAGTTAGGCGCGTTGCCTATATAAGTATTCGCTCCCATAAATACGGCTCCGACAGATATAGCCAACAGCATTTGCTGCGCTACCGTGCCCACAGTCGTAAATACGCCCGGTTGACCGAGAGCTCCCGCAGTCTGCAGGAATACCAGATACGTAGGCGTATTGTCCAGGAACGACGAAAGCAGACCTGTGCACCAGAACATCTGCCATGGCTGGTCAAGACCGAGCTGCCCGCCGTGAACTTTAAGAAGGGCAAGCGCAGGAATCATCGTTATGAATATTCCTATAAACAGCTTAGCTACTTCTTCGATAGGAGCGTACGTAAATTCATTAAGCTCTCTTGTGGACTTTTTAGTTGTTTTCAGCGACAGGAACGAAGCTAAAAGTATTAACACTATTTCAACTATAACGGCATATGACAGAACTATTTCATCATAAATGTGTACGCCTGCGCCGTCTGCGAAGAAATCCACGCTTTTAGGAAGCACACCGCTCAGAATAACGCCAAGGATTATCATTGCTATAAAAATTATATTATGAGCGCCTTCAACTCTTATAGGCTCCTTAGCCGAATTTCCTATAATATCCTGCGGGGATCTGCCTGCAGCGATTTCTTTTTTATAAAAATATCTGTCAAATATAATAAATACTATAAACATTAGTACTGTATTAAACGCAAAAATCGGGAATAAATGGAAAGTCCATGTAAATGCGATGCCTCTCTGGAATCCCATAAACAACGGCGGATCTCCGAGCGGAGTAAGACAACCGCCTGCATTCGCTACCATAAATATGAAAAAGACTATGATGTGAACCTTTTTCTCTCTCCATGCATTTGCTTTAATAAGCGGTCTTATCATAAGCATAGCTGCTCCCGTAGTACCGATCCAGCTTGCAAGCAGAGTTCCTATCAAAAGAAGCAGAACATTCACTTTTGTAGTTCCTATAAGAGTACCTTTAAGAGCAATACCTCCCGCAACCACAAACAAACCGAACAATAGCACTATAAACGGAACGTAATCGAGCAGTACCGATTCCAAAAATCTAAACCAGGTTTCTCCTACTCCGTATGCGATTGCAAATGGAACGAGAAATACTGCAGACCACGCTAAAGCAACCCAGAGCATGTTCTTTTCCCACCATTCCGGTTTTATCAGCGGAATGACAGCAATAGACAGCAGCATACCCACAAACGGAATAATACTCCAGATTGGCAGCGCTTCGCTTACTGCCTCGTGAGCAGCCTCATTGGCAAATACCGCTGACGCGCTCATGAGAAACACGAAGGCCGTACTCAAAATAATCTTGAATACTTTTTTCATAAAAAACACCTTCCTTACCAGGATATATCTGAAAACTGCTTTATTCCATATATACCCTAATTACTAAAAATAATTTAAAATTCCATGACAGGACTTTCCGAAAAATATTCATAACGAAAATTAAAATAATCAATCAAGTTATAATAAATATATGATTTTGTATTTAACCACTATGTGTATTTTTCAGCAGTTTCCCTATCTACATACGTTTTGCATCGCATAAACGCACATAAACTATATCAAAAAATCAAACGGATCATCACCGGAATTGATAAAATGCATAAGAATAAAAGCCGCCATTGCAGACACCTGTTCTTCTATGAGAATCCGCCTGCACTCTTTTCTATCTGCAAAAACCACTGTGATATCCTCCGTATCTTCTTGATTTTCTACTGAAGGCACGCCTTCTGCATAACCATATACAGTGGCGATGGATTCATCCGATAAACCGACCGATGGGTAATACGGGCGAGATGAATTATGACCCTTTAATGGTATAAACGTCAGACCTGTTTCCTCAAAAAATTCCCTGACAGCCGTTTCTTCTATGCTCTCGCCTTTTTCGCAAAGACCTGCCGGAAATTCATAAATGTAATCGTCTATCGTATATCTGAACTGTTTTTCCAGTACCATTCTGCCGTTTTTATCAAGGGCGCATATCATAACGGCATCCGCGGGTTTTTCTTGTTTGTGCAGCTTGAGATCTTCCGCATTTTCCGTTCTGGAAGCCAGAAAATAGGGATTCGTCCCGCCGTCGCGTTTTACCGTTTCCAATTCATACATATTCAGAAATCTATTATCTGTTTGCTTTTTTATACTTTTAATACGATTCATAGCCTCACCAGTTATTATAAAAAATATGTTAATAATTTTTTACTATTCTAATGGAAATAATCGGTATAAAATATAATATTTTTCTCTCTGAAAATAAAAAATGCGGAGTTCTAAATTTTGCTGTCAGAATTTAAGTCAACTTACGTATATTATCTAAAATAGTATATCCTAAAAACAGGGAATTATATAAATTATCTGCAAATAATCTATTCCATTCTATTTTATATACTATAATTTGCAAATTCAATACAAATATCCATATTTTTTATATTAGTCTAATCTATTGCTCTTACTTCTGATATTATAGGCTGATCTGCCCTTGCCACCATGCCGTTTCTGTCCTGAGTAGGCGTATTATTGCAGATATCGTCTACTATCTCCATTCCTTCTGTTACGTATCCGAACACTGCGTATTGACCGTCA
Source organism: Bacillota bacterium (assembly GCA_022790955.1). Classification (GTDB taxonomy): domain Bacteria; phylum Bacillota; class Clostridia; order Peptostreptococcales; family Anaerovoracaceae; genus JAAVYD01. The sequence goes on along the minus strand of JAAVYD010000018.1, from coordinate 28,546 downwards.
TAACCGGCAAAATCGGAAGCCATAATAAAGAACTGACAGCCACCTCCGTTATAATCATTCGTTCTCGCCATGGATATCGCTCCGCGGGTGTGCGACAATGTATTGTTAACGCCGTTCAGCGTAAACTCGCCTTTTATAGTATAGTCGACTCCGCCCATGGCATCGTAAGTAGGCGAACCGCCCTGAATAAGAGATCCCGCAAGAACCCTGTGGAAAGATAACCCGTTATAAAAACCATCTTTTGTAAGATTAATAAAATTGGTAACGGAAATAGGCGCCTGATCCGCATCAAGTTCTAACTTGATAGTACCTTTGCCTTCTATATCCATTTCCACATGATGCTTGCCGCTGAGCAGTTCTTCTGCGGAAAACTCTTTTACTCCGCTTCCCATCAAATTTTGCGGCTGATTCTCCTCGGTTTTTGAAGAATTGCCGCCGTCCTTCCTGTCGTTTTCACTTGCGGAATCCCCGCAGCCTGTCATCATAAAAACACCAAGCACTACCATAAGAAATATACTTGTAATTCTTTTAATCATATTTACACCTTTCTAAAATTTAATAGCTCCAATATCCCATATTGACCGCATAGTTATATTCTTCATAAATTATAATCCGAACGTTCGCAGTTTACAAAATCATATAAATAAAAGTCTTTAAAATTTATATACATTTTTATTGCAGTCGGATAAGCATTGCAGTATATTTGCATTATTGACTAATTATCATAAGATGCGATCAAATATTATGGATATATTTATTAATACGACCGCTGAGATGTTCAGCGGTCGGTTTACTTACAGACTTTATAGTCACCGCACTTGAGAATCGCTGAAAAGAAAGCGAGATAAAACGCGATGTGGCAAGGCATAGGACGCAGGCGAGCTGCCTGCCCGTCAAGGACGATAACGCAGTCCATACCGCATTTTTGTCGCCGAACTTTACCGATTTTTGAGTGCGTTGACTATAATTACTCTCATTAAATTTTAGTATACTATAACGGGCAGTACAATTAAAAGTAATTTTTGAAATTATTTTATAGCATTTACCGTTTCAAACTCTTTTACTATATCTTCAGACGGTTTTGGAGTAAGCAGACTCACGATAATAATAGCCGCTACAGCCACCAAAAATGCCGGCAGCAGTTCGTAGATATCAAGCAGTCCGCCAAGAGGTCTTATTAAATATTTCCATACGAATACCATTACGCCGCCTGCGATCATGCCCGCGAGGGCGCCCCACATGTTGGTACGTTTCCAGAACAGCGCCGTAAGAACGACAGGCCCGAAAGCAGCCCCGAAGCCCGCCCATGCGAAGGATACAATATTAAATACCGAGCTGTCCGGATTTCTTGCGAGAAAAACACCTACTACGGAAATACATACTACGGAAATTCTGGCTATTATCATTTCTGTTTTCTTGGAAACATTAACTCCGAATACGCCTTTAATCAAATTCTGAGATACGCCGGAAGCCGCTGTAAGAAGCTGAGAATCCGCCGTCGACATTGTAGCCGCTAACATTCCCGCGAGGATAAGTCCTCCGATGAGAGCCGCCAGTACGCCGTGAGTGGCGATAAGATTCGCTATCTGTACGATTATAGTTTCCGAAGCCGAGCCTTCCAGTTTGCCTAAAGCTCCAGCTTTATACATGCCGTAACCGATAACTCCGATAAAAATAGCGATTGCCATCGATATGAATACCCATACCGTCGCTATTCTTCTGGAAAGTTTAATCTTTTCTCTGTCTTCTATCGCCATGAATCTCAGCAGAATATGAGGCATACCAAAGTATCCTAATCCCCAAGCCAGCATAGAGAACGCCGTAAGCGCGCCGTAAGGCGACGCTGTGTTTGTTACCGGGTCGTGAACCTGAGTAACACTCAGATAGCCTGCGAGCTCCTGTCCGTTCGCGATTACCTGATCCAGACCGCCCGCCGCGTTTATCCCGAATCCTAAAACAACTACCAGAGCTATCGTCATTATTATACTCTGAAGAAAGTCCGTCGTACTTGCCGCAAGGAATCCGCCGAGAGTAGTATATGCAACGATAACTATCGCACTCACTACCATAGCTGTCACATAATCGACGCCAAACAGACTGTTAAACAACTTTCCGCAGGCAGCAAAGCCTGAGGCTGTATAAGGTATAAAGAATATAATAATAATGATTGCTGCTATACCCATTAATATGTGACGCTTATCACGGAATCTGTTAGAGAAAAACTCCGGCAGCGTAATGGAATTTCCACATATCTCGGTATAATTTCTCAGTTTTTTCGCTACTATAAGCCAGTTTAAATATGTACCTATGCCAAGACCGAGCGCTGTCCAGAACGGATCGGCGCAGCCTGTCAGATACGCAAGCCCCGGCAAACCCATTAAAAGCCAGCTGCTCATATCGGAAGCCTCCGCGCTCATTGCCGTAACGAACGGTCCGAGCTTCCTGCCGCCGAGGTAGAAATCGTCGGTATCCTTATTTCTTCTTGAAAAACGAATACCGATCGCCACTACCACAGCAAGATAGACAACGATCGAAATCGTCATAAAAATTTGTTCTTTCATCATACTTTTTTCCTTCCTGCTGAAAATTGTTTATGGTATAGTCGCCGAACTCTACTGATTTTTGAGTACATTGACTATAAGAATTAGCGGCAGCCCGCCGCCGTCTGTTTCCATCAACAACACAATTATTTAATATTCAATGCAGTATACCACAAATTTATATAGACTAAAATACAGAATAGATTCTAAACTGTTATTAATACTAATGCTGACTTAATTATATATATTTCTTGTAATATAAGGATTTATTATATATACTATTATCAGACTTAAATAAATTCTATTTTTAATTCTTTTAAAGATTTTATTAATATTACATCATATCTCCTTATTAAAACGGCAGTCCCGATAACCGGAACTGCCGCTGTTTATTAAATCTTTCAATACTTTAATTCCTTAACGTCGTAGGCGATACTTTATCAAAAATTATCATTGCGTCAAAAGTATCCTCAGGAACGATTTCTACCGCTGAAAACAACATTATGCCTCCTACATTAAGCGATGTAACGCTCTGTTTTTCTGATATGATCCCGCTCCATTTTTCATCTTTGCCCGCGGAATCAAATTCTATGTAATAATAATCACCGACAGTCTTATCGACCAAAACGTTCATTGAATTTTCATTTTCCGCAGTCTGCTCTTCAAATCCATCGTCTGTCTGAGAATTAAACGACGTAATTTTCGCGTCCGTACCTATGGCAAAATATCCTTTACCTAATTTATCCGCGAGCAGCTTGCCCAGGCAATCGTAAGCCGCAGTATTTGTCCTGCCTATATGTCCGTTATGTCCGTTAATAAAAAGCAGACTTCCGCCGCCGCGCTCTATAAACCATTCCACTTTTTCCGCCATATATCTGTCGCGCACTCTGTTGTATTCCATATCTGATTTACGTATGTCGCAGCATTTATAAAGATTGCCCGCGCATTCTCTTGCAAATTCAAATGTTTCTCTGCCAAATTCCGACTCGATTGTTTCTTTTAATAAATCCACTTCATATATTAATTTCTCAGCATAAGCCATGCCCTGCTGAAAAGAATTTCCGTTTATATTAAACATATCGTCGTCATTTAAAAAATTTAATTTTTCTCTGTACTCGGCGCCAAGCTGCGGAGCCGTCCTGTCCAATACGCCGAACAAGTATTCTTTGCTACTGTCGGCCTGCTGCATATCCATTCCGTAAAAATGAAGGTCTTCACCTTCTGGCGCGGTTTCGTTATAATCCCGCATCCAGCTGAGAAGCTCTTCCATTTCCTTTGTGCGGTATATGCGAAAACCGATCTGAGCCGCCGCTTCCTGAGCCGTCCCCTCTCCTCCGTGAATATAAGAATCCACTTTCAGAGCATTTCCAAAATCACCTTCTATTATAAAGGTTCGGCAGCCGTTATTTTTCACAAGCGCCTTAAATACCTCAGCTTTCATCTCCTGATATTCTTTTACGCCATGACTCGCTTCTCCAAGTCCTGCAACCAAAACTTCGTCGGGAACAACAATATTACTAATATCCTCATGAACAAGTTCCATATTCGGAAATTGACCGCCTGGACTGCCGCAGCCTGTCAGCAAAAATATTAGAACCGCCATCGCTATGATTATGCGAAACATTCTCTTTATCATTTCAGTTATTCACCTTTTATCTTAACTCCATATATATCAAATAAATATTTTATTAATACAGCATCATATATTAATGTCGGTGTCTTTGCTCTTCGTTTTTTCCTCTTCAAATATTTTTTCTGCCAACCCGTGAAGCACGGCATCCGTACCTCTGTTTTCATTTATATCTCTGTACGCTTCTTTTACGCCGTTTTTAACAGCCCACTTTACGATAAAATAAAGAGCTATTAATATTATTATCGCGGTTCCTCCGCTAATTCCGAGTTCTTCCCACATTATTTTCCCTTTCAATTAATCATATAAAACACTGATTATCTTCGCTTATTGCATACAGTATACATAATTTAATCCATATCATAAAACAAATTTTTATATTAATACAAAAATCAACCTGATCCACATCGTTCTACATTTTATTGAATTTAACAGATTGGTTCTGCCCTGACTCCTGCCATAAACATCGGCATCATCTGCGCCCCGAACTTAGAAAGCGAATAATCCCCGCCGCATAAACACCAATCGTAAATAAGCGATCTTTCGCACATGGCGTATATCTTTACTATCTCGTTTACCGTCATACCATCCGTAATCTGCCCGCGCTTCTGCCCTTCCATCACTATCTGCCGCAGCAGCCTGTAATAATACCGATTATGATCAAGCAGATGCTTATCGCTTCGGGTAACAAGCTGGGAGGAATATAATCTTGCCAGCAGATCCAGATCTATTTCGTTTTCTACCATTAAAAATAATTCCTGATTCATACGCATCAGCTTATCGAAGCAGTTCATATTATCGTCCATAGTTTCGTTAAGCTCAGCGTATTTTTCATCAAAAATAAGGGACAGTGTTTCTAAAAGTGCGTCCTTACCATTAAAATAATGATAAAACGATCCTTTTGACGTTCCGGATTCTTCTATTATTTCCTCCACAGTAGTATTATCGTAACCCTGTTCGTAAAATAGTTTCCACGCTGCTGATATTATCCTTCCCTTTGTATTACGCTCGTTTTTCTTACCCATAATTACTGAACCATCTTTGCAAGGGTTTCTGTATCTATTCCTGTAATAGAAGATATCATCGGCAGTTCTAACGGATTTCTTTGCTTTACCATAACGTAAATACTCCAGCTCTGTTCCTCAGTAATAATGCCGACATATGTGCAGAAATTAATGTAACCTGCCGCTCGCGTTTTTTCTTCTTCTGTGATTTCTGTATCTGCGTCTATCGCCTTTTGTATTATATCGCTTACCAGATCGCACAAAACCAGACGTATCATGCTCACTCGCACAAAATCTTCTTCATCCCTTATTTTAAAAGCGAACAGATTCTTTTCCACCTGATGCACAGGAATCCCTGTAAACTCGCTGACTTCCTCCGCAGACATAGGCACATGATTTTTGCCGTCGAACACATCGGTCTTTTCCTGCTGGGTTATTACATTTGCAACTCTGCAAAGCTCCACCGCTGTTTCATACAGATTATCGTCTACATCAGCCTTTTCGCCTAATTCCTCCTTAGGCGGCTCCATATTCCTGAAATCACACAAAACTTTTCTGCAGAGCTGATCGCAGCCTACAAATTTATAAGTCTTTTTATAATTACTGTTTTTTCTCTTATTTTTCTTACTAACTGCCATATAAACTCCCTCCGCGGACTCTTTTGCGTCCGCCTATTCTTATACAAACTAATATATCCTGTAATTTCAAATAAGTAAACGAATATTTTTCCAATCTCCTTCATATTTTTAGTGAATAGACTTTTATATCTCGAAAGGGGTTGACATAAATATCATGAAGGATTACATAGAAGAAAGGGTTCTGTCCCTCGCTGCTTACGTTATAGAAACGGGCACTACCGTGCGAGGAGCGGCAAAACATTTTAAAGTAAGTAAATCTACCGTTCATAAAGACCTTACAGAACGGCTGAACGAAATAAATCCTTCCCTTGCTCATGAAGTAAAAACCGTACTGGAAAATAATAAAGCAGAACGACATATACGGGGAGGTCTTGCCACGCAAAAAAAATATCTGAGCCGGCAAACGGAAAATATGCCGGACCAGATAAAATAAAAATGTGCAGCGGGAATTTTGTATTGATTTCTGATAATATCATAAGTACAGCGTCAAAACATATATTGTATACCATAAATATTTATAATAGCGAGTTAAGATTTAATATGAATCTTATCATATTTGCATTAATATTTTATAGAATACAACATACAGCTTTGACGACCGCAAAGTGCCCGCCGCATATATCATAAAATTTTTATACTCGCAAACAATCCGCTCGATTGCACAGATTACAAAACCGTTTAAACAAAATCACATCTGTTTATGCAGTCTTATATTTGCTGTCCGTTTCCGTTTCTCTGTCCGTCGTCCTGTATGCCATTTTCTGTTTCAGCGGACTTTTTTGCAGAGCCTCCGATAAAGCAAAACCTACGATCATACCGAGCCCGCACTGGACAATCATTCCGCCCGCCTCGGCCAGCGCCGCGCCAATACCGCCTTCCAGAATGTAACCTGCGCCGGCATATATCGCCGTTTCCGCAATACAGCCTATAAGCACGGCTGCAAACCAACGAGCCCGTCCTCTCAGCCCGAAAACATGATTATTCAGACACAACCCTATGATAATAACCATAACGACCTTTGCTATCAGCGAAAAAGGCGCCCACATCCCGTAACCGAGTATAAGATCTGCGAGCATCGCGCCTATTCCTGCGGCAACAGCCCCGCGCCTGCTGCCTATAAACATTACAGCGACTATTATCATTGCATCTCCCAAATGAGTATATCCGCCCACTCCGTTTGGAAAACTCAAGCATGTAGCGACAAATATCAACGCTGCCATAAGCCCCTGAAACACCAAGTTTTGAACATTTGAACCATTTCTCATATTTCTGCCTCCTATAAAAAATTTATAACTTCGATGTTATCACAAAAGTATATCATTTTAAATAAGAATTAGAAAAAGAAACAATTTCATATCTTTTAAACAATCTTATAATTTATCAAATCTGCTTATGGCAAATTTCCGCGTATCCTGTTTATTTGCCAAAAATCACTGCGCCGTAATTTTTCTACCAGTTCCAGATCTCATGCGGATTAATCGCCGCGCCGTCTTTACGTACTTCAAAATGAAGATGCGGGCCATCGGCTGATTCAAATAATGCATCCTCGCCTACCGTGCCTACTTTATCGCCTTTGGTTACCACATCTCCAACGCTGACTGTACACTCGCCAAGACACGAATAACTCGTTTCCATGCCATCTCCATGAGATATTACAACCGTCATACCATATCTGTCGTCTTTTCCGGATAAAATAACCGTTCCAGACTCCACAGCAGCAGCAGCGCTTCCTGCTGGCGCGCTTATATCTACCGCTTTATGTGCAAGATACTGATTTAACGTTTCCGAATAAACAAGCGTATCTCCTGAATAATCCTTTATAATATCACCTTCCGCAGGCATTACCGTTACTGACTTATTATTAGAATCATCGCTATTATCCTTTTCCTGATCAGCGGCATTATCACGACTATCCGTTACCGGTATATTCTGAGAAACGCTTACGTCAGATCCGCCGATTTCCTCGCTTTGCGAAACGCCTGCCCCGCTTTTACTGTTTCTGTCCAGCGCGCTTTGAAAACTGTATATCGCAAGCCCGCCGATTAAGCAAAGGATTAGAAGGCTGACTATAATTCTGTTGTTTTTAAGGAATGACAATATTCCACCATTTTTTTCATTGTAGCTTTTCATTTGATTCCACCTCCGTTTATATTCTTGCCTTATCATTTCGAATAAATACATTTTTATCAGGAATAATGCTTTTATAACCTTGCCTGAGATGTCCCCCGCCTCTTAAGCGGCGGGTTCCATATCCGAGTTTCAGTGAGAGTTATAATCTCCCACTGAAACTCGGAGGAGCAAAGCTCTCAGGTGGTTGCAATCGTCGCAGCGTGATTAAGCAAGCTTATCACGCTTTGCTCCGATTTAGATTGGATTTTCATACATTTATTAAATGTCTATTTTTAATATTTTCTATATTTCTTAAAAGTTTTTTAAGAAATACATTTTATAGTTAATATTTATATTGATTTGATACGGCATGGAGCATATAATTTCTTATTATCTGTATTTTTAAGCGCAGACATTCGGACATTTAAAGCTCCGCTTATCATACAGCGTTAAACACAACGAAACAGAGGTAAGAAAATGGACTATATTTTTGCAGAAGGAAACGGACGAATCATAACCGGAAAAGATAAAATCTTCAGTGTAAGTCAGCTCGCTAAAAAAGCAATAAAAGAACACGGCAAAGAAAACGTAGTAAACGCTACCATAGGCGCTCTGCTCGACGACAATGGAGAACTGATCGTACTATCGTCAATGGTAGATATTCTTCACAATACAACTCCACAGGAATTTGCTGAATACGCTCCTATTACTGGTACTCCGGGTTTCCTCGATATAATCAAAACTGCAGCCTTCGGTAGATATATACCCGACGGTTATATCGAAGCATGCGCAACACCAGGCGGAACCGGCTCCATACGAAATACTATTTCATGTTACTCAAAGCCTGGCGATAAAATCCTGACTTCAAACTGGTTCTGGAGTCCGTACAAAGTTATCGCCACAGAAATCGGACGCGACGTTGCCACTTATGAAATGTTCGATAAAAACGATAACTTCAATTTGCCTGATTTTGAAAATAAAATAAACGAACTTCTTTCTAAACAGGACAGCCTCGTTATCATTTTTAACGCTCCGGCGCACAATCCGACAGGCTATTCCCCTTCAGATGAAACATGGGACGCCATAATAGACGTATTAAAAAAATGCGCCACGCCCGGCAAGAAGATCACTTTCTTCTTAGATATAGCATATATAGATTTTGCAGGCGACTCAGACAAAGCAAGACAATTCCTGCCTAAATTCGGCAATCTGCCTGAAAATATACTTACCGTTGTAGGATTCAGCTCGTCAAAGGGATTTACTTTCTACGGTCTCCGTACGGGAGCGATGCTTTGTGTAACTCCAAATAAGGAAATAGCAGATGAATTTAAAAAATTTGCTTCCTTCGCCAGCAGAGGTTCATGGTCAAATTCTGTAAGAGTAGGACAGGTAGCTCTTACCAAAGTTTTTAAAGATCCTGAACGTCTGGAACAGGTTTTTGCTGAACGCAGAAAATACGAAGATATGCTTTTCCGCAGATGTACCGCTTTTAAGGAAGCCGCTGCTGCTGCAAACCTGAAAACATGTCCTTTCAACGCCGGTTTCTTTATAACAGTGCCTTGCGATAATGACGACGCTGTAAGCGAAGAATTATTTAAAGACAATATCTTCACAATAGCTATCGGCGGAGGTCTTAGAATCGCTATTTCCTCCATAAGCGAAGCTGTGTGCCGCGCAATTCCGGCAAAAATAGCCGCAGCTATCAGACGCGTAAACGGATAACCATATCTTTCATGAAATTATATTAATAAACTTCTAAAACCGATCTGCAATAAAAGCCGCCGATCGGTTTTTTGTCTTAAAAATAACCTGCTTAATCCTCTATTTCTTAAATTTTTAATAAATATCTACACTAAATAACTTTTACTTTAACGAAATTTTTTGCAATAAATATTATTGATATCATTTATAAAGTGTAAACTTTAATTTAAAATAAATCCTTTAATACTCTTATTAATTTTTATTTGTTGTAAAATAACCTGCATACTAATTATAATTCCTGATATGATGTATTTTATTAATGCTAATTTTATTTATACTTAACAGTATTTTTCATCAAACATATATGATAAAATGTACATGTTGCTATTATTTAATCTATTTTGCTATTTTTATTTAAGAAAGGATTAATCATGGAAAAGACAAATAATCTAAAATTTAACATGATTGCAGCTATTCTATTTGTATTTTTAGCTTTTATTCAGCTTTTATCTTTCGGAATGACCTTTAATATATTTGGATTTTTACGTTTAGCTGCTTTTATCGTTTTGTCGGTAGCGCTTTTTATGAATAAGCGTGACAATATTGTAAATATCCTGATTTTTACAGGACTTGGTATACTATCATTATTAATGCTGTATAACTTCTTTTACAATTTTGGCGTGAACGCTTATTCGATATCGAGATCAAGCTACAGTTATACATTTGGATTTACTCACAGATATCATTTTAATCTTTTTTGTATTTTTCCGATGCTGATAGAAGTTATCGCTTATCTCAGCATGATTGCTATTGCATTCTGTATGCTTACAGATTACGCGCCTAAATTCAAAAAAACAGCAGGCATGATCTGGTTTGTACCTGCTATTTTAGTAATGGCCTCATTTATACTGCTTTTTTTGATTACCTTTGTAATCGAAGTATTAACCGCCTCAACTTGGACATACGGACATGCGATCTGCAATTTCACCAACTTCGTTTCGCATATCCTGCTTACCGCAGCGTTTCTGTTTACAGCCGGATGGATAGCCGACTTCAACGGATTTGAAAAGAAACAGTTCGTTCTTCCCGAAATCGGATCAGGAACTTCTCAAAATATGACGGATCAGTCTTCTGTATACTCTGTGCCTGCAAACACAGGTTATATTAACATCCTTCATCATGTTCTTCTGCTTATATTTACCTTTGGTATCTGGTATTTAGTATGGATATATAAAACCACAAGATATTTGAATCAAGTTCAGGATGAACCGCCCCGCGATCCTACTGCCAAGCTGCTTTTATGCATGTTTGTTCCGTTTTACTCCATTTACTGGATATACAAAAGCGCCCAGCGAGTAGACAAACTGGCGCGGATTAATGGAATTTCATCGGATCTTACCACACTATGCCTGGTTTTCGCTATATTTATTGGAATAATACCACCTATCATCCTTCAGGATAAAATAAACTCTATCGCTTTAAACGCACAGCCGGGCAGCGTACCTCCTGCCGGATATAATGGATATAACCCTCAGCAGGGCAATACATATCAGCAGAATTATAATGATCAGGCTAACAATACGTATAATTCCAATCAGCAGGATTACAACTCTCAAGCAGGCAGCGTGTATAATTCAGATCAACAGGATTACAACACCCAAACGAATAACCAGCCTAACGCCGGTCGGCAGACAAATCCGCAGCGTACAGACGCCGATTCTATTGCCGAGGAATTAAAAAAATATAAGGAAATGCTCGATTCAGGGCTTATTTCCCAAGAGGATTTCGACAAAAAGAAACAACAATTATTGGGATTATAAAATACGTATATATATCTCTCTTAATGTAAAGATAACAGCCTGCCATCCGAAACCCGGACGGAAGGCTGTATTTTAATTGTATAACTAAAGACGTTCTTTCTGCCGGTCACTCTCCAGACGGCAGCTCACTTTTAACATTTTATATTTCCATTATTTACATATTGCCTAAATATTCAAATTTTTTACCCAGTCTATTATCTCCTGCTCCGCATCCTGTATATGATTACGCGATATAGTCAGACCTTCAAGAATTTCTGCATTCGGTTCAAGTTCTGCGATTCTATCAGGTGTTCCCGCGAAACTGCTTCCACCGTGGGTACTAAACGGAACGATAGTTTTGCCTGAAAAATCATATTCATCAAAGAAAGTGTAAAGGATCATAGGCATATCGCTCCACCAGATAGGGTATCCGATGAAAATCGTATCATAATTATCGAGATTTTCAATCTGCGCCGCAATTTCAGGTCTGGCATTTTGCGTCTGCTCGTCAGAAGCAAGGTCTACAAGCGCAGAATGGTCGGTAGGATACGGAGTTTTTGGTTCTATCCTGAAAATATCGGCGTCAGCTGTTTCTTTAATAACATTAGCCATGTACTGAGTATTTCCGAGCACTTCTCCATCAATAACAACAACGCTGTTATCTTCTTCCTGCGTCATATTATTCGGATCTGTGGTTTCCGGCATTGAAAAATAAACTACCAGATTTCCGCCCTGTTTATTTTCTGATTTCGCAGGCGCAGTCGGAACTTCAGATCTTCTGATATTCAGACCGTTTACCCATTCCTCAACCGAAGCCTCCGAAGCTCCGCTTGAAAAATGCTGACCTCTCTGCCAGTTTGCATCCGACGCGTAAGAATGAAGATTTGTATCGCTTTCACCAAGTCCGCTGGAAGCAGAAGTGCAGAACGGTATTACCCTTTTGCCCGCTAAGCTGCCGCCGCTTTCTTCTAAAAATGTAAGAAGAATATTAGGCGCTTCGCCCCACCAGATCGGGTATCCTAAAAATACCACGTCATAATCCGAGAAATCCGCCGGTTCGCCTGCGATAGCCGGTCTGAAAGCCGGATCGTTATGCTCGTCGTTTACTCTGCTTGAAGCGTTGTTCCAGTTTAAATCGGCAGAAGTATACGGAGTTTCCGGATTTATTTCATGAAGATCCGCATTAAGCGTTTCCGCTATCGTTTCAGCGACTGCTTCCGTGCTTCCCGTAGCCGAAAAATATACTACGGCGATCTTTGTATTTTCCATATCCGGAACGCTCGGATTATCAGACGTACCCGGTTCGGCAGGCGTTTTATCCATATTAAGATAATTTTTCAAAATCATCGCTGCCTGGGCACGGGTTGCATTGGCTTTAGGATTAAATCTGTTTGCCTGATCTCCGTTTATCACGCTGTTTGCTCTCGCCCAGTCCGCCGCGGTCTTAGCATAACCCGATATTAAAGATGCATCTTCAAACGGCTGTCCGGAATCGGTCTCCGGACTTCCTGCATAACGCCATAATATCGCAACTAACTGTTCTCTCGTCACCGGGTCGCCGCTTCCGAACAGCCCGCTGCTGTAACCGGATACTATACCGTTTGCCTGCGCCCAGGATACAGCGTTTGCATAATAAGCATCAGCCGCCACATCTGAAAAATCCGGCGCGGAGGACACCGTCGGGCTGCCCGCCGATCTGTAAAGTACAGTTGTCAGCATTGCTCTGCTGATCTGCGTATCAGGTGAAAATGTTCCCGGCGCAGTTCCGCTCATAAGCCCGTTATCACTGACATAAGCCGCAGCTTCTTCATACCACGCGCCTGCCGGTACGTCGGTAAACCCCGCGCCTCCTGCCGCATAAACCGGAACTGCCATAACGATAAGCATTACAGCCACCAGCAGCTTAATCAAAATCTCCTTTGTTTTTTTCATATTTTACAATATCCTTTCTGTCGATTTTTATAATGACAAATATTAAATTTTATATTATTTTAATGATATAAGCTATAAATTCAAACTGCAAAGAATGATATTTATTCTTCTGCGCTAATTAGAGTCCTAAAGTGTTTATCCAGTCTGTCACATCATTTTCGGAAACTCCGCTTGAAAATCTCTGTCCTTCCTTCCAATTTGCTTCAGGTGCAAAGCCTTTTAATGTTTCTCCGCTGGAACCGATCCCGCTGGAAGAAGATGTACAGAACGGAATTACAGTCTTACCGCTGAGATCGCTGCTTTCTACAAAATTCCAAACTATATTAGGCGCTTCGCCCCACCAGATAGGATATCCGATGAATACTGTATCGTAGCCGCTCATATCAATACCATCACCCGCAATATCAGGTCTTACGGTTGGATCTTCATGCTCTTTGCTCACCCTGCTTGAATCGTCGCGATAATTCAGATCATCGGAAGTATAAGGCTGCTCAGGCGTTATTTCATAAGTATCTGCATTCAGTGTTTTTGCTATGTGCTCTGCAACTGTCTTTGTGTTCCCCGTAGCAGAAAAGTATACCACCAGAGTTTTTCCGTCGGAAGCCTGCTGCTTTTCTCCCGTCGACTGCTCCGCTTCCGAACTTGAAGAAATATCTCCGCCTGTCGGCTGCGACTGCTGAGGCTGACTGCCGCAGGCAGCGAGGGCTGCCGTCATCATAATTATCAGCAGACAGCTTAAAGCGCATTTTAAACTTCTTGTTTTCATTGTAATCTTAACCTCCGTTTTAATTATTTATTTTATGTTTTCATTAATACAGTAAAGTAAACTTCTTACACCTGCCTGCCCATCTCATACGCTTCTTTCATCGCAGTCTTTCCTTTTATTTCGCCGGCTTCATAAACGCCCTTTCCGTAAATGACACCCTTTTCCTGAGCATTTTCCAGACACGCTGCAAAACCGCGGAAACACGCCAGTGTGCATTCCATTACCGTGTCGCTTTCCTCTGCGGCAGTCATTATGTAATAAAATTCTTTATTAGGAATATTAGTCCAGCGAGCTACCGAACGGTCGATAACAGCTTTCATCTGAGCATCTATTGAATAAAAATATACAGGGCTTGCCATAACAATTACATCCGCCTGCTGCATCTTATCCAAAATCTCAGCCATATCGTCTTTAACAGCGCACTGCCCGCTGCCTGTATCCCGACAGTAATAACAGGCATTGCAAGGAGCAACCTTTTTACCGCGGATAAATATCTTTTCCGCATCATTTCCGGCGTCTTTTGCGCCGCGTAAAAATTCATCGCATAACAAATCGGAATTTCCGCCTTTACGCGGACTTCCCGATAAAATCAAAACTTTCTTACTCATAATACATTCTCCTTTTAATTTTAATATTCTAAATTATTACAGCGCCATCGTATGTCCATAAATAAAACCAACGCGCTTTATTTTAAATTTCATTCCAATCAAACATTAATTCGACATTTTTTATTCATTAAAAACTCTCTTTAAAAATCTGGTATATTTCTTCATGGCTCATCTTTTTGTAACTTCCCGGCGACAGGTTGCATGATTCGGCTATTTCGCGCAGATCCGTTTTGTCCGTTATACCGAGTTCGCGCAAAGTAAGTGGCAATCCGATCTCTTTTATAAAATCTTCCAACGCTTCCACGCCCGCCAGCGCCAGCTCTTCGTCGCTTTTGCCCTGAGGAGATATTCCCCAGACATTTACCGCAAAGCGTTTAAATTTAGCGTGGCCTTCTTTATAAATATGACGATAATACACCGGATGCAGTACTGCAAGCCCCATTCCATGGTTGCAGTCCGTATAAGCGCCCAGTTGGTGTTCCATCTGATGACACTGGAAATCGCATTTTTTGCCCAACTTTATAATACGATTTTCTGCCATAGTCGCTTCCCACATCAAATTGCTGCGTACATTATAATCCTCGGGATCTTTAAGCGCGGCTCTCAGATCTCTGATAACGCCTCGCATGAGCGCCTCGGAAATGTCGTCGGAAACATTTTCTTCGTCGCATACGCTGAAATAAGTCTCCATAATATGGCTTAAAATATCGAAACTGCCCGATACCATCTGAGCCTTCGGCACACTGTACGTATAAACAGGATCCATCATAGCAAATTCGGCGTTGCACCGAGGATAGTCCCTGCCCGTTTTAATATTCATCTTTTCATTGGTAATAACAGCTCCGCCGTTCATCTCGCTTCCTGTGCCCGCCGCAGTAACGATAAAGCCTATCGGAGCAGGCTCAAAATCAAATATTCCGGGCCTTGCCCAGAAATCCTCCCAGATATCGCCTTCATAAACAGCAGCCATAGATATCGCCTTGCAGCAATCCATAACGCTGCCTCCGCCCACGCCGAGAATAAAATCCACATTTTCCTTTTTTGCAAGTTCAGCGCCTTCAAGAACTTTTGCGTAAGTCGGATTCGACATAATCCCGGAAAATTCCACTACGATCTTTCCCGCGTTTTTTAAAATATCCACGATCTCATAATAAATACCATTCTTTTTTATTGAACCGCCGCCGTAAGCCAGCATCACAGTATTTCCGTGCCGTGCAAGAGCCGATGCCAAATATTCTTTTACACAGCCTTTCCCAAAATATATTTTCGTAGAATTTTCAAAAATAAAATTATTCATAGCCATCCTCCTTGATATTTCCGTCTGATCTCTAAAATTTTACGTCGTTAAATAAGATCCGTTTATTTATTTTTTAAATATTAATTATGCTTAAAATCATTTTAATTCACTCATCCAAAGAATACAGATAATAAGCTCCGTATTTATTAATATTGTAGTCCGACTTTTATAAAAACAGAAGTTCACATAAGTTTTTGAGCATCAACCTTAAAGTTAAAGCTAAAAATCGGCTGTCAAAACCAATCGATCTGTATTAAAATAACACCTGTCATTTCAAAGGCGTTTTCATTAATATAAAAAGACTGCCCGAAGGCAGTCCTTGCATTATATGTATTAATTTTTAAATCTATTTTGATACCTGTTCCACAGCTTTCAGAAAACTCCGTACCTTCGCCGAAGGCTTCGGCGCGTGCAAAAGCCCGAACGGAATATAATGTTCCCATTTAACAGGAATAATCTTTAAAAGCGGATGAACGCTCGACCACTGAGGTACAGCCATAAGCAGCGCGTTATTATTCTCGCACTGATTAAATACATCTACATTATAAAAAGTAAAATCTATAATATTTATATCAGGATGATTTTCCCATATATCATCCCTGAGAAGATCCACGTATTTGCTCCAATTCCTTTGCATAAGCATAAAATCACGCCCATACAGATCCTCAATTTCCAAAATATTCTTCTGCGCCAGCGGATGATAAATAGATACCGCGCAGCAAATAGGCTCGCGTGCCAGTTCAAAAGCTGTGCAGCCACGCAGATTCAGCATGGTTTCATCAAAAATACCTGCTACCACATCTATATTCTGCCCGAGATTCCCCAAAATCTCTCTGGCGTTTTCAGGCGTGTTATCAAAATTTACTATCTGAAATTTTAAATCGGTCTGCAGCTCGTGAATCTGAGGCCACAGGTCGATCAAAAACTGATGCGGCGTCATAAGCGATGTCCCGATCAGAATCATATTATCATTATCCTGCATGGCGTTTTTAGCTCTTGTTTTTGCATCTTTTGCGTAACGGATCATATATTTAGCGTCCTGATAATAAGACTTCCCCGCGTCTGTCAGCGCAAGACCTCTGGGCGTCCTTACAAAAAGCCTGACCTCAAGACTGCTCTCCAGCAGATTGATCTGCTTCATTACGGCAGTTGCCGAAATATACATGGCGTCCGCCGCCTTAGAAAAGCTGCCGGCATCGGCCACCTGAATAAAAGTATCTAATTGATGATTATACATATGAATTTCCTGTTCAGCCCGAAAATTTTTGAAATAATTATATCATGTATTTATGGATTTTCAAATTAATTTTTACGGTCAATCGGATAAAATTATCCTGCACTTTTTATCAAATCAATAAAATTATTTTCAAAATATTATACTAACGGTTTAATTTCCGGCATAAATTTGTCGTTAAATTCTTCGGACATATTTTTCCTGAACTTGAATTTAGACACAGCATTTTCATTTTCTCTCTTATAGGTTGTATAATCCGCGCTATCCTTTAACTTATTTTCGTTTGCAAGTTTGCCATCTCTGGAATTAAAAACTTCATATCTTACATCTTCCTCCTCTAAATACCATTTTTCGGCATATTCCCTGATCTTATCATTAATGATAGAATAGCGCATATCATTGATAACAGCAGAAATATCCCTGCCCAGAAACTTTGTCTTATCTTGCACGATATCATCTACCACCTGCCCGAGCAGCGCGCTTAACTGAGGATTATCCTCTGCAAATTCCGATATGACTTCTTTAATACCCGTTATCCTTGTTTCAAATTCGGTTTCATTAAAATCATTTTCCGACTGATCCAGTGATTCCACAAATCCCTGCAGCAATTCTACGATATACTCAAAATCTATCCTTAACCTGCTGTAAGCCACCAGATCATAATCATCCCGCACTGGTTCTTCATCCGGATCCGGATTATCATTTTCATTTTTAAATTCTTCCATTACATTTTTATACATCGCAGCGTAATTTTCGTATTCGCTTTCAGAAAATCCAAACTCGTCGAGCATATGCGGTTCATACACCGAAAATGATTTCAGATGAGCAAAATCATGATCCAGAGCTCTGCAAAGATTAATAAACGCCTTTTTCTGCTTCCGCGACAAGCCTGCTATATCTTCCGGCGTCTGCGCCAGATCACGGATCGCTTTAAGCGATACGGAAAAAGACCTTTTCACATCATCCCAATCCTCTGCGATAGGATCGCCGCTGCCCCCGCGCGAATACAGCCTGAGCGCTTTATTAATCGCTTCTTTATATTCCTTAGGATACTGAAACGTCACTATCTGCCCATACTGTTTATTTGCGTCAAACAATCTGTTAGTACGCGAAAACGCCTGAATAATGTTCTGCGGAGTCATAGGCTTTCTATCCATAAACAAAATAGAAAGACACGGCGCGTCAAATCCGGTCAGTAATCTGTCCACAACGATAACCAGATCGAGCTGCTGGCTGCGTTCCAGATATTTCTTCTCTTTTCTCGCCAACCGATCATTCAGATTGCTGTTATAAGCATTGATTACATCTATTTTATAGCTGCTGCCGAACATTTCGTTATAATCTTCTAACGCTTCTTTCATCTTATCCTGATTAACAGCGGAGGCTTCTTCGTTTTCCGACAGCGAATATGTTATGGCAAACTTGGGAAAATCCGGCAGAGCCTTACGTATATCCTCGTTTATCTTCAACTCATCGCCGCCTTCTTTAACCTTCTTCAGTAAATCATAATATTTCTGCGCCATGGCAATCGAACTCGTCGTTAGTACCGCTTCATACGTTCTGCCCCTGCCGTTTTTCATTCCGAATTTTTCATATGACTGATTCAAAATGACATTGAGAACCTTTCTCATATGCGCCTTGGTTTCATAGACCTTTTGATTATCATCAGCGTTTAAATCTTTTGCACCGAGATTCTCGACCATAAATCCCAAAACCGCTTCGTCGTGGATTGCTTCTTTTATCGTATAGCTATGCAGACATTCCCCGTATAACTGCTCTGTAGTCTGAGGCAGATCGCCTTTTTGCTCGTATTTATTTTCATCAAAAATAGGCGTGCCCGTAAAACCATACCATAATGAATTAACGAAAAATCTCTCAAGCTCTCTTTTTGTCTTAGGCGTTACAGCCCTGTGACATTCATCGACGACAAATGCAACTTTTAACGATTTAATTTTATTATACTGACTGGTTCCTTCCTTTAAACGCCGATTTACCATAATCTGCATTTTCTGCCTGGTAGTTACTATCATCTGACGGTTGCCGTCGGACATCTTTTTTATAAGAGCGTCGACATTATCCGTATCGTCAACGTCGATAGTATCGTTATCCGCATAAGACTGAAAAGCCATTTTCGTCTGCATGTCGAGGTCCTTTCTGTCGATGAGAAACACCGTCTTCTCTATCGCCGGAATGTCCATCAGCAGATTTCTCGCAGCCTTGTACGAAGTCATCGTCTTTCCTGAACCTGTCGTATGCCAGATAAATCCTGATCTTCCCTGCTTTGAAGCTGCCCTCATGGCTTCTATCGCATGAATCTGGTACGGGCGAAGTATAAGCAGTTTTTCTTTGTCCTTATCAAGAACCGTATACTTTGCAACCATCTCATGGGCTTCGGGTATCTTAAGAACCGCTTTTGCAAACTCTATGTAATCGCATACAGGCTGATTTTCCTTATCGAGCCAGCCCGTGATAAACTTTTTATTTAACTCCGTATCCCGCGCGGCAGAAAAATATTTCGTATCAACGGCATTGCTGACGACAAACATCTGTACATTTGAAAAAATACCGCGGAATTTTCCCTCTGCAATATATTTTTTTATCTGGCGAAATCCATCCATATACGAATGTTCTTTATTTTTAAGTTCGATATGTATTAATGGTACACCGTTGATAAGAAGCGTTACGTCAAAACGCCTGTCCCTGCCGCCCTCAGAATCCTCCGACTTAAAAGCCTGATATTGATTGATAACTTCATATACGCTTGAACCGCCGGCGATATGTTCATTGTTCATCACCATAAGATGCAGCATTTCATTTCCGCGCTGAATATGAACGTAAACCTTGCCGTTTTCCCCTGCCAGCCATTTCCCAGCGCCGAAAAAGGAAGCATGAGAAAGATCGTTTTTTATCTTTGCAAACTCGGAATCGCTGAGAGGAATATCGCTCAGCTTTGCTTTATTATTCTGTTCAAGAATGTATTTAAAATTATTCCACAGCTGTTCCTCCGTCCTGATATCGGGTCTGTAAGTCCACTGAGATTCATCGCAACAGAGCTGATCTATTAATCTTTTTTCTATTACGGATTCTAATTCTGCCATAAACTATCCTTTCTGAAAATATATTGCTAAATAAATTATTCGTTTTCTTTTTTATCTCAGCTTTTGCAGACTTCAAAATCTCGCTTACATGCAGATTTCGGTTTTTCAATTCGTTTTTTTCATCCAACAGCAAATTTTTTAAAAACAATTCAAGGTATTCCGTTGTTTCATAAATACCTTTTGGCAGATCCGCATAATTTGCACGGACAAGCGCATTTCTGAAATACCATGCATTTTCTGCAAAAATATCGTTTTCCGCAGAAAATCCGAGGGTTTTCAGATATTTAATAAAAAACACCGCTGTTGTCCTCGTATTGCCTTCTTCAAAAATATGGATCTGCCACAGTCCCGAAACGAACAATGCAAGATGCCGAATAATTTCATCCATCGAAAGACCTTTATAGCTGAAACTCTTTTCCCGGGATAAATCATATTCCAGCGTTGCTCTCAGATCCGAAGCGCTTCCGTATATAACGGTTTCTCCGTCTAAAACCCATTCTTTTTTTGTAATATTATACTCTCTTATCTTTCCGGCATGCCGGTAAATCCCCCGGAACAATTCGCGATGAATAGAAATATACGTATTAGGAGAAAACGAAAACGCGTTTTCGGACAGAATCTGCACTATCCGCGCGGATACCTTATCGGCTTCTTCGGTCCGATCGCCGCCGGAAAGTTCCGGTTTTTTCTCATAATAAGTATTAATAAGATCCTGAGCTTCTTTCAGCGTAATTTTTCCCTCAATATTTTGAATAGCTGTATCTATCAAATATTGCGACGGCGCAAGCCCGTCCACCCTCTGCAGCCCGATCGCAGTGCTCCAGGCATAGCCCTTTCCGGCTTTATCAGGCTCGGACTCTTTCAAATATTCCTTAAACGGGTCTTTATTCATATAAACGCCTCATTCTTTATTTTAAATTCCGTTATACTTCCTTTGCAATGTAAAATTTACTCTCTAATTTTTTATAATATCATAGTATTCAGTATATATACCATATTTTTTGATAATTGCTTTGGAAACCCTCCATAAACTATCCTTTCTGCGGGAACATATTCTGCAGCATAAACTTCTTTACTTCTTTTAATTCATCACATTTGCGTTGGTGGAGGGAGATTAGGTGGTCGAGATTGCGGAAATAATTTCCAATTTGTTCCTGTTCAGATAAACTTGGAATCCATACGCTCTTATTTAATAAGTCGTCTTTCGTTATTCCTTTAATAGCTGAACCTTGAACAATATGTAAATCTTCTTGCAATCTTTTATATATTACATAACACATAAAAACTGGATTTGAACTCATCTCTGACAAAGATATAAAATCCTGACTTGTAGTATAATCAAACGGTATAAATACAAGTTTTCCAACACCAACATGTGACACAACAGCAATCGAATTCTTAGGAACCAACTGTGTTACTGATTTCTGTAATCCTAACTGCGTAATATATTTCTGAATATCTACATTAAATAACTCATCCTCAGATAAATTTGAAGACTGAATCCAAGGTATATTTCCATTCCAATATTCTTGAATACTGGTTTTTGGAGTACCGCCCCCATATATTTTTCCAGCAATCTCCCCCAGTTTCCTCTCTTCCCAATCATCAGTAAATCCTGCAAATCGGATCTCCGGGATTTTCTTATCTTTTTTAGGAAACATTTTTTGCAGCATATATTTTTTTAGTTCTTTTACCTCGTCGCACTTACGCTGGTGAAGGGTGATAAGGTGGTCGAGGTGCTTAAACCACTCACCTATTTTTATTTTTTCTTCATATAAATTTGGTTCAAAGAACTCAAAGTTTTTAATTTCTGTTTCTGTTAATGTTGGAACTGCTCCTCCTATTTTTGCAGCTACCACCTGTTTAAGAATTCCTTGTGTAATTAGAATAATTGATAGAAATGCCTCTATTCCCTTTTTTGTTCTAATAACCACAATCTGTGGATTTATAGATGCCTCCTCATCAAGTCCAGTAACCAATGCACTTTTTCCCAATGTAGAACCTGTTTTTACAAATAAAATATCTCCATTAGATATCATTATTTCTGGTGATTCATTAAATTTTTCTTTTGTAATATAAGTATTGCGACAATTAATGACCAAATTATTATCAACAATATTGGTAGGACTATATGTAAGAATACCACCCTCTTCTTTTGATATGATATCTTTTTCTGTGTATCCTCTAAATCCAATTCTTCCATTTATTTTACAAACTTCCCCCAGCTTCCTCCTCTCCCAATCCTCCGTAAACCCTTTAAACCTTATCTTAGGCGTATCTGCCATGATTACACCTCCCTGAAAACGTTGATCAATTCTTCAACGGCTTCTTTCGTTTCAGGATCTGCAAATGTTAATTCTCCGAACATTTCAAGCAGCTTGGCGTTTCCGGCTTTGATCTCTCGGTCTGTTTCCTTTATACTCGCGGAAAGCTGCCTGATGTCCACTTCCGGTTCTTCCTCGCTGGTATCCACGTATCTTGGGATGTTCAAATTATAGTCGTTCTCTTTTATATCGTCAAAAGACGCGAGATAAGCCACTTTATCGACGATTTTTCTATCAATATACAACTCAAGCACTCTGTCGATATGCTCCTCGCGCATTATGTTTTGCTTCTTTTCTTTTTCATACAGTTTGGACGCATCTATAAACAACACGTCGCGCCTTTCTCTGTGTTTTTTCAACACAATAATGCATGTAGGTATGGAAGTATTATAAAACATATTGGACGGAAGTCCTATAACTGCATAGATCGAACCGTTATTAAGCAGCGTTTCCCTGATCGTTTTTTCCGCGGCTCCTCTGAACAAAACGCCGTGAGGAAGAACTATCGCCATCGTGCCTGTGTGCTTTAAGTGATAAAATCCATGCAGCAAAAATGCATAATCCGCTTTTGATTTGGGCGCCAATTTGCCGCCGTAATCCATAAATCTTTCGTCCTGTTTAAAACCTTCCGCAGCCGACCATTTCGCCGAGTAAGGCGGATTCATAGTTACTACATCAAACTCAGTTTCTTCGTCTGTGGGCCAGTCAGCGTCAAGGGTATCCGCATTGCGCAAATGCTGGTTTTCCGGCAGAACGCCGTGCAGAAACATATTCATGCGCGCCAGATTATACGTCGACGGCATAAGCTCCTGACCGTAATATTTAATATAATCGGGCTCTTTTGAATAATTCCTGCAGCTTAGCATCAGTGAACCGGAACCCATGCACGGATCGTATACCTGCAGCCCCTTTTTTCCCTCCTGACCGGACATGGCGATCCTACAGAGAATCTGCGCGGGCCCGTGGGGCGTATAAAATTCTCCCGCCTTTTTGCCTGTCTCAGAAGCGAACTGACCGATCAAATATTCATATGCATTGCCGAGGACATCTCCTTCCGTATGTATAATATCCACATCGCCGAGTACCCTGATAACTTCCGCAATCGTAGCGCTCTGCTTCTGATCGCCTGTACCCAGTCGGTTGGAATACAGATCCACATCCGCAAATAAACCGTTAAACAACTCATCGGATTCTTCTATCCGATTAAAAGCCGCCTGCAGTTTCTCCCTATTAAATGTATTATTTTTAACTGTATCTAATATGCTTACATAAGTCATATCGGGATCAAGAGTGTAATACTTTGATTTCTTTATCTCCTCCAGCAGATCCTCGGCATCCTCCGAATCCATTACTTCTTCATACACGCGCTGCGCTTCCTCAAGACTGTCCGGAGCCCCGTCTTCAATAAGATCGTATACCTTCGCCAAATACGAATCCGACAGGTATTTATAAAAAACCAGACCCAAAAGATACGTCTTGTACTCATTCGCATCCATCTTCCCCCTAAGTACATCCGCACCGCTCCATAATACCTGCAGTAAATCTTTTCCTTCTGACATAACTACTCTCCCTCCATCTTACGTATCATTGCCATAGTAAATTCCTTTATATCATTCGCCTGCTTTATCATTAAATCATTCTGTATAATCGACTGCCTGTACAAATTTCCTATTAATCTTTGCTTTTCTATATCCGGCAGAGAAATTTTCAACTCCCCGATGGTTTTTATATTTAATTTTTTAACGCTTAACGTAGTACCTTGGAGATATTTCTTTATTTGCCGTTCTAAATCCTTTCCCTCGTTAAACTGATAACATAAATACCACGGAAAAATTCTCTCAGTATCAAAATCGCATTTCAGGAAATTTACAGTAATACTTTTCATTGCCGTCTGTTCCGAAACGGGAGAACATTTTGAATTTATTAAATTTATAATACAACCCAAACTCTCTTTAACCGAATTAATACTGTGCAGATCTTTCTCAAAATCATCCGGAGTATATAAATCGTCAATCAGTTCTTTATGTTCTCTTATTCGCGTTGGATTTTGACCTAATGTAAATCGTACAAACTTGTTTAGAGTTATAAATTCCATGCAGCTTCCTTTCTTGAGTAATTTAGTTAAATTGCAACAAAGACATGCATCCTTATAATGAAATTATAAATTTAAATATTTGGATTTTACTCAATATAAATAAGAATTTTATATTCTAATTGCTCTTTTTTAATTAGAGTAAAGTATATAGTTAAATCATAAATTTTTAAAATAAACAGGATATATACTATAGTAATTCTAATTATTAAGATACAGTTTATCTCTCGATTCAGACATTCCATTATTAATCTGTTCTACCATTATTTCAGTTTCATCCATGATCTTTTTAATTTCATATTGCTTAAATTTGTCTGATGCCTTTTCATTTTCAACAATAAAATTCAAATTATCAATTAAGCTAATACAATTAGCAAATATATTTAAGAAGTCATCGAAGTCTTTATCATGATAACGTCCAAAATCTTGTAATTGCATATATATTTGATTAATTTCTAATTTTTGTTTAATAATCTCTGCTATAAGATCATCATACTTGTTCTTTTGATAAAATTCTTGCAATATTTGATAAATCGGATGGAACTTTCCCCATATTTTTTCATGATTACTAAATAAAGTCCTATCATCAAATACATATTTCTCATCAAAATCAGACACAATATTATAAGACTTACTATATTCCCAATAATAACCTTCTTCAAAATTTTTAAGAGGCAAAGGTCTATATTTTTCATTTAAAGTTGGATCAATCCATTGACCTCGTAAAATCCAATTGCTCATAATATAATCATCGCCGTTTCGGGCTACATATACCCATACCACATTCTCGTTTTTCTTATATTGGTCAAGTATAGCAATAACAAGAGATTTGATTTCAGCAATATACATTGATTTAGTTAATACAATAGTTATAGAAATACGTTTTACAAAAGCGTATGAAATATCCTCCTTTTTTACAATACTATATTTTCCACTCAATGATAAATTTTCTTCTTTATACTTTTCTTTTATATAGCTAGCAACAGCAGGTAATTCTGGATATATTCTGAATTGATTAATGTTGTACTTTAGATCAAGTTCCTCTTTAATCTCTTTTTTATACTCGTATGGTATGTTAATGATAACATTAGGTGTTATAGTATCCAAAGATTTAAGCGAATTGGTTATAATACTATCAATAACCTCATTTCCACAAATTAAAAATGTTCCTTTTTGGCTATGTAGTCGAGGATTTGAAGTTTTTAACTCATCAGAATATTGTACAATAACTGGTGTAGACACAATTTCTAACACTTCTTCATAAGTAATAGATTTTCCAAATATTTTCTCGTACTCAGTTATAATATAATTTACCTCACGGATCGGCATAGTAGGTAAAATCGATAGCACCTCAACTTCTTTACTATCAAACGAATAACCATCAACTAAATATAAATAAACATTACCAGATGATGAATCATCAATATTTTCAATAGCAAAATAAAGTGCAATTAAGGGATCAATTGTAACATCAACTAACCGAGTAGGAATACCATAATGCTGTAATTTCGCTAATTTCTGTAAAGGAGTAGATAAATTATTAAATTCATCTTTTTTCATTTCGACAGATTCATGATAAATTTCACTTTCATGCGAAAAATATCCTCGATCCCTTGCAATAGATGGAGAAATAGTATCATACTTTTTAAGTTGCCCTCTATAATACTTTTCGGAATATGCACTATATCGTTCTAACACTCTTAAATAATCATAAATATCATTTACTTGTTCCATGTATTCTCTCCTTAATTTTTACATCAAATTTAAATTCCACATATATATTTATTTTACCCTTCATAAAATTTTTAAAATACAATTTTACTTTTATTTTTAATACCCAATACTTTACATTTTTTCAATTACCTATGTAACTTTCAACAGTTGTACTCATCCAGGCAATTTAGCTAAATTACTAACATCATAATATATCCTTCCAGCAAACCTGTCAATGTATAATTTAATTAAATTTCAAATAAGATTTTTTAGTTTAACATTCATAAAGAAGCATAATACCTCATTTACATTTATCATCTGTCTAACTTTTAATTTCCTTTAGCGCATAAAAAGAGAGCTAAAACAATTTTTTCAAACTGTCTTAACTCCTATATTACAAACGAACTCCTTGTTCCGGAAACTGCCGCCGCTCAGGCATAACGTATCCGAAGAAATATCCATTAATTGAATTTCATGCCGGCTCGTTGAATGGAAATCTTGGCATTTTATGCAGATGCATCAGCTAACGGTCAATAATTTTATTGTGTATTATATTATCGACAATAAAAAAACGACTGTTACAATAATCCGTGTGTTCTATGACGGTCGTGACATAGAATAAATCGTAAAATCAGCAAAAAATTTTTAACTCGCTGATAATTTTTATATTTATTGCTATGCGTAATCAATACCATATTTTAACGCATTAATGACCGCAGCTTTTCCTGAATTTACGATATCTCCAACATATTCAAATAACTATCCAGCCTCGCATTCACATAACGTGCAAACAGCTTTTCCATTGCGCTAAGCATTTTTTACATGGTATTCATCAAACGCATTGTAATAAGAGATACGGTCTGCAAACTTAATGTCAATCGGCGGATATCCGGCTTTCATCAATTCCAGATTCACAAGCAACCTGCCTGTCCTGCCGTTTCCATCAATAAAAGGATGAATCCCCTCAAATTCAATATGAAACCGCGCAAGCCGGGCAATGATATGCTCTGTACTATTTCTATAAACCTCTATCAACCGTTCCATCTCAGACTGGATCAAATACGGCTGAACAGGCTCATGTTTCGCGCCCATGATTATGACAGGTACTCTCCTGTAAACGCCCCGATCCTCTCGTTTATCAGCCAATACAAGATACTGAACCTGCTTAATTATATTCTCAGATAAAGGTGTCTGTTCTTTTACCAAATCCCGCACAAAATCAAATGCCTCTTTATGCCCGACTGCTTCCATATGGTCTTTTAGCGGCTTCCTGTCGATCGTCAGACCACGCAAAACCATATCCGTTTCACGCAAAGTCAGAGTATTTCCTTCAATTGCATTAGAATTATAAGTATACTCAATAGTGAATTCCTCAATCAAACGTCCAATTCACCCTCGGTCAGCGGACGTCCGGTATCCAGTTCTCTTTTTTCCTGTCTATCGCTGTCAATAAACTTTCTGCTGTTTTAAACCGTCCGTCGTCCGGTTTTTTGCTTCTGACGGGATCATCCAACTGCGTCCTTCGCGGGTAACGCCGTAAATCTTACCCTGAGCGCATAATATGCGCACACGCCTGTCAGAGATTCCCCATTTCTCTGCAGCCTGTTTTACCGTTATATATATAAAAAGAGCACCTCGCTTTCCAAAACATTATACCCTCTTTGCGGAATGATATCCATTCAAAAGGAATAATATCATCCACTTTTCGGAATAAAAAATCCGGTGATCTCTTATTTCATCCATCCTTACACCATCTTATTGCTTAACCTTCTCCATCATCACCACACATTCAACGGTATTACCCCTTTCCCACAAAACTTTCCTTACTTCCTTGCCGTCAATATAAATCGGGAAGTTAAACTCTATCGACTTCAATGGCATTTTCGATTCTCCATTCGGATATATCTGAATTTCTTTAATGAGGTATGTGATAAGGTTTTTCTTCTCCTCATCACTCATTATAGCATATAACTTTCCAAAGTTCTGCATGATTTTGTAAACATTATCAAGCGTGATTGCTTCCATCTCAATGGAGCTTTTTCTTAATTTGGCATCTTCAAT
>JAAVYD010000140.1 GCA_022790955.1 Bacillota bacterium | reverse complement strand
GAAACAGAAAAGAAAAGGAGCGTATGACAAAAGCGGCGGTATCACTCACGATACCGCCGCTTTTGCTTTTCGCACTAAAGATATACTAAAAATCCGAAGCCGTCCCCGATTGGAACCGGGTTCGGATTATCATTATCTGGTCCGAGTGTTCATAACGACACTCCCGGAAACCCGCATAAATCAAAGCTTTCGGCGTCAGACAACCACATTTCACTAATTGAATATTACTCTTTATGGCGCTAGATGACGATCAGCGCCTGTTTTGTGTCTGTGGATGTCTGCTTCCTTATAGGGTATGTGCAATTCTTTTTGTTAAATGGGCAATTTATACACAAAGGTCAATCATACGGTTTAGCTGTTGCTGTACAAGCCATTGTCTATATTCTGTTGCATTATAACACTTGTCTGCTTTTGTAGAAAATCTTCTGTTGGGCATTGTCTTCATTTAAATGGGCAATTGCCGCAACGGTTACATCCTATCTGTGCGTTTGAGTTAACCCCACAGATTTGAAATAATCCGCCGTCGATAACACAAGTCCTATTATTTTGTCTTGAATCTGCGAGCTTATCATCAAGAATTTGTACAGATGGACAATTAATTAAATCAAGAGAATGAGCCACAGTCCGTGCCGTTTTAAGCCCAAGTAATATATCATTAAAATTTGGTACTCCACCAGTATGCTCTTTGTCTGTTACCGGATTAAGAAGACCGATGTTACATGACATTCCAATTGCAGTCAGTGCAATAGCACACGAAACATGATCGAATCCAACGGCATAATCTGTGGAAACAGGTAGTGGCATCATTGGGGTCGAGGATTCAATGATGTTAGAAAAATGTTTAACCTTATGTAGCGGAATATGCCCGACTCCCTCGCGTACGCAAAAAACGCCTGCGTCTTTAACTCGCCTGATCCATATTTCCTGCTCTTTGAGCTCTTGAATATGTGCCTCATCCAAAGCTTCCTTTATTCGAGCAGGACGGAAAGTGGTTCCTATATCGCAAGTTACATTATATTTTTTTAGAATTTTTAAAATATCATCAAAATATTCTGCCACAATATTAGACGTTCGATTGTTTATTAACATATCATTATAAAGTAGTGTGCCCGTCCACGATGTTGATGGTTTAATTCTATCACGACTGGCAATAGCCCAGATTTCACGGTTGGTCGTTGGATGAAAGAGCATAAATCGAACCCCGCATACTGCCATATGCTCTATAATCTCAAGTAGTTCTTTGATATCAATTCCTTTATCCTTTTGGAATGCAACCATGATAGGTGCAGTTGCAATGACAACACGAGATCCATATTCTTTAGCAATGTGAGCATACAAGTTTTCATCTAAACTGCGTTCCCCAACCACTCCGCGAGAGGTATGATCAAAAATCATATCAGGCGCATACGGCAAAGAAACCAATTTTTCTAACTTTTTTAGTTCCGCAGAAAGTTGTCTTCTAGAAGAAATCCCTGTATTACTCACTACTTTAATAAGTGCGGATCCATTTTGAGATTGCCCAAGGAGTTTTGAACAAGCGCCATTGTCAATAAAGCTAAGACCATCATTATTTTGAATAGAAGTGGTTGCCTGCTCTATTGATATATACCCTTTCTTAACCTCTTCGACATGGCACAGGTTCGACAGGTTATATTTCATTGATTCCAGGCCCCTTTCACAAAACATCTTATATCTATTGTGTACCGAAAAATTAAAACGCTTTAAGTAAGAGATTGGCAGTATCAGGGTACTTCGCTTCAATTAGTTTGGCAATTCTTTTCGCTTTTTCAATAATCGTATAATCGCCACTATCATCTGTATTTTTACTAATTGCGACATGACAGGCACGATTAATTTCGTCTAATAATAGCTCATCTATTGTTACGGTTTCATGTGGGACAAGACACTCCGTCAATCGCAAAATATCATCACAGTTTTCTGTCATTGTAAGCCAATATCGAAAAATATCAATTTTTTCAGTTGTCAATTTTGCTTTGATAATGCTGCCACTAAGTATTCGCGCAACAATTCTCTTTTTTATTTTCCCCCCCTTCATCAGTTCTGCGAGTCTACATAAAACAACAGATTTCACTTGTCTACTGGCATTTACAATCAATTCGACTAAATCATCTTCATATTTGTCCTTAGGAAGAAAGTTTTCAACCAAGTTTGTTCCAATTGCCGCAATAACAATATCCGATGTATCGGTTAAGCCACGAATAAGAGTGCTGCAGTCGGTAGTAAACAAATAAGCAAAGGCGCGCAAATACCTACTTTCACTGTCAAAGAGTTGCTGTATTTTTTTATTCACTTCATACTTTTTATATATGCCATTGAGAACTTCACGAGTCTCATTTCTGTTTACTTGTTCAAGGACATAAGCATTACAGTCATATGAACCGAATGCAAGTCTCTTTGATTCGCAGTCAGCAGAAATAGTCCTAACACGAGCATTTGCCTCATATTGCCATAAAAGCGCACCATATTTGTTTAAAACATAAACATGATTATCCTGAGAACCTACTGCAATTTCTGTTTCTCCACTTTCGTTATTTTTAAAAATATCGAGCGCCGCAACCCACGATTCTGTTACAAATCTCCAAAGCAGTTTTCCTTCAAAGTCATAAACATGAAGGTGACCGTTTTCATTTCCTGTTAAGATTTCAAATTTACCGTCATCGTCTATATCATAAACTTTAACAACGAGTACATAATGAGGAGTAGAAAAACTATTTCTCGTCTTGCCGTATTGATCTATAATATAAACTTTATTGTCATCACAACCAGCCACTAAGAACGCTTCACCTTGAGTGCCCGGACAAAACGCAAGAGCCCTTATCCTCTCTTTCAATTTGTTTTTCCATACAAGACAACCATCGCTATCAAAAGCCAGCACGAAACCGTCTTCTGTACCAGCAAAAACTTGTATTATGTTTGAATCACAAAATGAACCTGCGGATGTATACAAGACCCAATCTTCATGGCGAAAATTCCACTCAGGTATTCCATGGTGATTTAGTTTATATAGTGACTTGTCAACTGATGCTGTAAAAACACTTTCATTTAAAGTAAAAACACCTCTAATGCCTTGAGACACCCCTTTTAGGTCTTTCTGAGAAAGGAAGTTCCATATTTCTTTTCCGTCTTGATTTAAACAGTAGAGCCCCCCGTCATCAGATCCCACTAAAAGAACTTTATCTTGACATAATGAAGCATAAGCAACATCATAAATTCGCCCTTGGGTTTCATATTTCCAGGCAAATCCACAGTTATTAAACCAGACTTCCATAGCGGATATCACCGCATCCTGAAAATTGTTTGCTTTCTTAATCGAAGTCGGCGAAGCGGTTCTCTTTATGGGGTTATAATCAATGTAGTTTCTGAGAATTTTAAGTTTATTTGGATCAATTTTTAAATCTAACAAATCTTGAGTACCCGAATTATTATATGCATTTTTGATTTTTTGGGCCAAATCTTTGACAACGTCAATTGTGTACGAAAAAAGATCCCCAGATTCTGTGCCAACATACATCTCAAATTTGCCAGTTTTGTTTTTTTTGATTGAGATTGCTCGTTGTCCCAAACCAGACTCAAAGGCCCAAATAAGCTCTCCAGAATAGTCGAAGATTGACAAGCAACGATCAGAGGAACCAACAACAAACTGCGGAAAAGTTGTTTTATCCAAGAGGTAGTCTACCTTTAAATCTAAAATACCGCTTTGCTTTAACTTAACAAGTTGGCTTGTCTGCTTATGTTTGTAAACAAGAGTGTCCCCTGTAAATTTGCCAATAAATAATCTTAGCTGGGAGTTTATCATTTTGCAATCAGCCAAATTTACAATCCAATGCCTAACATTAATTCTGTCTTTTTCTTCACCTCTGTCGTTAATAATATAGACATATTTGTCCTCAGATGCAGCAGCAATTTCTATTCTCCCATCGCCATCAAAATCACCGATAGCTATATCAATTACCCTACCTTTTGTTTTAAATGGCAACGTCCAAATTTCAGAAAGTTGGAAATCTAAACAATGTATTTCACCTTGGCTGTTTCCCACAACTATCATCTGGCATCCGCTATCAGAGTAAGTTTGTAACGCTGAAATTGAGAGGTCAGATGGTTGTTCCTTGATATACTTACCATCACAACTTAAAATATAAAGTTTGTCAGAGGCCACAATTATTTCTTCAATACCGTCTTCATTTAAATCTGCTGTTGCAATACCGGTTACCCAATCATTTGTTTTAAACTCCCACAATTTTTTAGGTTCCTTTTCACCAGATTTAATCTTTGCTTGATATGCGACAAGAAAATGTCCTTCTGTTCCAAAGAGAAGTTCATCTTTTCCATCATTATTAATGTCCCCTAAAAAAATTGAACGTATCTTTTGGCATACTGGAAGATGCCAGTTCAATGAAACAATGTTCTGAGCAGCTTCGAGATAAAAATTCAAAGCAGATACATAATTGGCACGATTTCCCTCTGCGTCACCTTTAGAAATGTTTGATTGAATTGGGTCAACCGTTCTTTTCATATCTCTGCTCATCCTTCCACTCAATTCACATAACGTATATAAGTTATAAATTCATATACCAATCAAGAATGCCAAGTATACCATTTTTATCAACATGACCACCAATGATATATTGCCCTTCACCCTTAGATTTGGCCAACTCCTTCAATTCGTTTGTGCCATTTTCCATAACTCCAGCAAACCCGCACAGAGACATGAACTTCCAATCAGATGTGCTGTCTCCAACGGCAAGTATATTTTCGAGCGGTATATCAAGTATCTTTGCAATATTGATTACCCCTTGGGGCTTAGAAATACCAAGTGCTGTAATAATGCCGAACTGAAGGGGCAAAATAGGTGGATGAACAGCCCATACCATAGTTGACCTTTCTTTAAAAGGTGAAAAAACCTCATCACCAAAGGGCTTCCAACTTTCATCAGCAACTACTTGCATGATTTTGGATATTTCATGTGTATCACAAAAATCTAATAATGATTCTACCACTTGTGGTCTGCGCTGAAGCACAAATGCGTGCTTATCAGTAATGTCCCCCTCTTGATCTGCTTGAATAATATAATCATCAGCAGTATACACTTCTGTGTATACCTTTTTACTAAATAGTGTTTGAATAACTTCTTTGGCAAGTCCAGTTTCGAGTGTGTATTTTTCGTATACCTTGCCTGTATTATCGACTAATAAACCTCCACCATCGGCAATGTGAGGATTATCAAGGCATGCTTCCTTAATCTCATATTCGATAGCAAAAGCGGGCTTGGCGGTACAAAGGACAACAGGTACACCGCTGGCGCGGACTTCTTTCATCTTTGCCATAACATCGGTGTGAGGATGTGGTGTATTGACACCCTTCTTTTCGCCAATGATAACTCCATCGACATCAAGTATAATTGCTTTTTTCATAATTCTAATCCTCCCATATGATTATTAAGTGACTTGACAATTCGAAAACCAATATCGAACTCCATGTGAGTTGCATATGTTCGCAATCTATATGTGCTGTCCTTACACTTGTTCGATGTTATCCATGATCCACCTTTAAGTATGCGTGTTGGTACCGAATTTGGATCTGCGAATCCCAAAGTATCTGTTCTATCTCCAAATTGATCGCTACACCATTCCCAAACAAGCCCTAAATCTGATAGCATCATGCTCAGGCCTTCCTCTGCCGTTAGTCCAACAGAAACCCATTTTTTATCATCGGGTAACTCCATTAAATCATGCTCCGTAATAGCACAGATAGTAGGCCTATCTTGCGATACACAAGAAATCCACTCCTGCTCAGAAGGGAGGCGAATCTCCTCATTACTTTTGCTGCTCAACCATCTACAAAATGCAGTTGCATCATACCACGATATATTTGTTATGGGAGCATTCCCCAATTCAGGGAGAAGTGGTATTACGTAATTTTGCCTATGCCATTCTTGGGATTCATAAGAAGTTTTCCACCATGAATCATTTCTATAACCATCAGCATCATCCAAAAAGGTAGCATATTGACAGACAGTAATAGGATATTTCGACATTGAAATACCGGAATCACGAAAGGATATCCACTCGATTTTAGGTATATCTTTTCCGCAGATTTTTACAATACCGACACCATCACGTGGATCACCAAGTTTGTCCATTGCTTGCCCGATGTAAATTCGCGACTTTGCAGTTTCATCTGTATGTGATAACCTATCTAACCAATTATTCAATAATAAGCTTCTCGTTTGTGAGTCAATAGAATCAACAGAGACACCCGATATTCCGGAATTTTCGACACATCTAATTACTAGTTTAGGTTGAACTTTAGATAACCACAAAAGAAAGCAGTTTAGTTTATCAATAGGCAATATACCTGCTAATATTACTGCCGATTCCTCCCATCCAGTTGGCTCCCACCAGTTAGCAGAGCAGAAAAAATCGGTAGGTTTGCGTCTTTCTTCAAAAGAAATTTGTAATGAGCGACTAGCAAAGTATTCTTGATGCAGTTGATGAATGAAACGGTATTCAATGCCGTCACAAATCAAAATACCAGCATCATGCGCAAATTTTTCGATTTCTTCAAGATTTTGGTTGCTCAAATTTTTAGATAAAGCTTTGCGACCCATGTTATATTCAATGCCAGTTCCTTGCTGATTGACAATAATAGTTTCAGCTAAACAAGTTAGCAAATCATAAGTGGAACTTTTTAATTTTTCTAGTTCACTTTTGCTCTTTTCCCCTTTTTTATCCAACTTCTTTATTTCACTGTCAATGCACCTTTCAGCAAATGTTTCAAATAATTTTCCTCTATTCTGGGGAAGGTTACTATTGCTATCCAGGTACAAATCATAAATCATTTTGAGAAGCATTGGATTTCTGCAAAGAGGAAGTAAGCCTTTGTCGTGCATTTTTAGCCATGCCTCGTAATCACAAGTGTTAGAGTCTTCTTTCAACATCATCAAGTTTGCTTCCTTCATAGCAGACGGTGCTTTCCAAAAGAGACTCTCGTTTCCGTTATTACACAGATTAGTCCAAAATGTTACAAGATACTCATTACCTCCAATAGCAGACCAAAGTTCACGAGCATTTCCTTCAGCAATTGCATCTTTTATTTGTATTAGGTCAAGATCCAATATTTCGATTCGTGCAATATCTTTTTCTTTTGAAAACTCCTGCTTATAATCAAGCGACCTGCAGGACACAATATAATGATCTGTTGAAATAATATATTTTACGACTGAACCACGTTTATCTATAGCCACTTCGTTGAGCCCATCAAAAATAAACAAACACTTACTAGGGTTAAATAATTCGGTAGCATAATCGGAATCTATTGCCATACGCTTTTTTGCATACTGTTCTGGACTAATAGTCTCTTTATATGATCCCAATGGAATTAAGAGCGGAATGGGGGCTTCTGTATCAGATAATGCTCTATCAACAAAACTAATTGTAAGCTTCAATAAAGATACAGTCTTTCCGCTCCCAGGCTCACCAAGCAGAACGACTTTTTTACTTCCATTATTTACACAAGCACAAATATCATTTGTTTTTTCTTTCATTTCACCACTTTCATCAATAGGCTGATACGGGATATGTAACTCAAAATCATCGGCACCATAAATCTGCTTTTGTTCGGATAAAAAAACATTGCCACTTAAGTTATAAATGCCTGATTTTATGCTTTTTAATTTATCCTCACAGCCTTTTTTCAATTTTTTTAAATACAGTTCTTTGCGAACCCTATGCTGCTCTGGGGTCAGTGCTATCTCAACTTCACCACGAGTTAAAATAACAGGGCTAATATCATCAGCGAGTACGCCATTCATCTTTACTGCGTCACAAGCAATCTTAAAAGCCGTACCATATTCACAATCTGCAAAAACTGCTTGATAGAATGAAATCGCAAATTCAATAGCTGCTTTATCGCCAATTGCTTCTTTCATCCCTATTACATAATCTATTTGCTTACGAATGTGCTCGGCTTGCGTTTCAGAAAAGCAGGCATTTAAAACAACACACCTTAAATGTTTTTTAAAATTACCCAAAAAGTCTGCAAGGGCTTCACCTTCTACAAAGCTTTCTGAACCGCCTTCATTCTCAAAAATTATACCTTTCGCATCAGCACCATGCCCACAAAAATGTAGAATGTGGGGCCTATATTCAAGCATTTCCCGTCGAAATTCTGCGATTCTTGTGGAATTTAGAATTTTTATCTCATATTTCTCCCGGTTATTTGCAGAGCGCAGGCCCTCTTCTATTCCACGTTTCTCATCGTCAAGGCGCAGAGGCTTTGTCGTTTCGGGATTTGCTGAGACAATTAGTATTCTTGTCTTTCCAGCAGTTTCATCCATAACGCACATCCTCCCCTCAGTCTTCTTCAACTGGTTCAACTATTAACTCTTCATCTTTTTCATATGAAAAAAATGGAAGTTCAATTTTAACCTTTACTATGACTTTTTTCTTGAATCCTGTCTTTTTCATATGATTTGAGAGTCTTGTTTTAACTGCTTTTTTAATTGCAGCAACAATGTTGACAACTGATTCTGTAGCTGGAATAGCCATAAGTATAAATGTTACCCATTCAACATTAGTAAATCCTCGTTTGGTTTCTTCGTTACATACATTAAGCTCAATATCATCATGATTTTCAGATAAGGCAAGTTGCAAATCATAGAATGACAAATCTTCTGAATACACTTCGACAAGACCGATTCCTTTTAACATTGCACGATACCTCCAGCCATTCCTTAATGCGACATTGCTCAGTTGTGCAACTGAAATCTATACATATTATCATTGATTATGATAAAACTCATAATATATTATAGTGCTGCTACAAAAAGATATTAATGGCATAAGATTTCAATTATAATAGAACTGACAGTTCGATGTAGATTGTGTTACGGAGTTGGAGTTAAGGGGAGGGGGTGACGAGTAGCGGAATATCTCAACACTTCATTTCTCCATCGCATATTTTGATACTGCCCCGGCTGGTGGGTATGATAGGAAAATGAACACGAGGTGAATCACATGAGTAATGACTATATGGACTTGGGCAAACGGTTGAAAAAAGACTTTGCTGAAATAGAAAATGACATCATGGGTGACCTCTGGGAAAGTAGCGAGGGATACGCTGCCCTGCACCGGCAGCTTTCCGAACTAAAGGCACAATACCCTGTCATCTGTAAGCTGCTGGAGGACAGTAGTGAGGTATGTCTAACCGTCGAAGAACACGCCGCACTGAAACAGATCGCCCAACTTCGCTTTGGGCTGGATGACATGGAGCGGCAGCATCTCTATTTCCGGGGCCACACGGACGCTATCTCTTATCTTAAAATGGCGGGCATCCTGTGACAAAAGGGTGGTGTTGGAATCATAAACCAACGCCACCCTTTTACATACCGGCAAATCTAAAATTTATAACCATCATTTTGTGATACTATCATTAAAAAACACGACGTATGAACGTAGAGCCGATGATCGCATGAAAAGCCACAGGACATCGGATCTTTTGCTTTCAGTTACTCAGGCTGATTCTCCAAAGCAGCCTTTACAGTAGCCTCAATGATTGCTATAGACCGTTTATCGCAGCGATACAGCCTACGTACAATTTCCTCTATCTCTGCGTCCTTGACCGACTTCTCCGGGTAGAATATTAGGTTTGGGTCAATGGCCAACTCCCGGATAAGCTTGCAGAGGACATCGTAACTGGGCTTTTGACCCTCGTTCTCAATGCGGTATAAGTAGCGGTCAGTAACATTGACCCTTTCGGCCAGCGTCTCAATGGTGATCTTGCTTCGTTGTCGAGCGGCCTTTACGACATCACCAAGAATTTCATGTTGCATCTGCACTGTTGGTTCACCTCCACAGTTGCTATTTTACTGAATTATGTCAGACTGATAATGGCATGGTAATTCAATTATGGATGAACGGACAGGACAGAGTTTGCTGAACTGAATACCAAACAGCTCTGCCATATAAAAAACGAGGTTTGGCGGGTGCTTTGACACGCGCGATCCTCAATTCCCAGTTTTATAGCAATCCACGAAAATACTGCAGAAAGTTCAGCGGTCCGGGAATCGCATGGCTGCGTTGTCGTCCTTGGCGGGCGTCAGCCCGCCTGCGTCCTCCGCCTTGCCCTGCAATCCCCGTCCTCGCTTCCTTTTCCCGCATTATTTCCGTGGATTGCTATAGAATGGAATATGTGCATTTTTATAATGAGCAGAAACCTTATCAGACGCTGGCGTACAAATTGATGATTCGGTTTGAGAAACTTTATGGGAGGAAAAGGTGTAGGAATGTGCGAGAAAACCTGTGTCTAAAATGCAAGCCTCAATAAAAGTATTGTCGATGATTTTTCGTTTTTTCTGCCAATTATTTTGTGAGTGCCCGCAAAACCTTGTGAAACAGCGCATTACCCCGCATTTCCTGATAATCAAAACCCCAAATTACTACGAATTTACTACCAAGGAATGAGTTTTGATACGACAAAACGCGGGGAAATGCGGACATACGGTTTAAGCCTTGCCCCTGAATAGCCGTCTGAAAATCACATATCGCTTGACTGGATAGGTCGTCTTTTCAATGATGAAAGCCGGTGTTTGAGGCCATCGTTGCCGCATTGCAGGCTGCGGCTGATGGAGTGGTCTACGATTCCCCTTCCGATTTCATGCCTGTACTGACCAAGGTACTTTCCAGTGCGACGGCAGAG
>JAAVYD010000001.1 GCA_022790955.1 Bacillota bacterium | reverse complement strand
TTCCTTTTTTGGCTCGTTTTTGGCTGTATTTTGCATTTTTTCTTAGCAAAAACGCAAGTATTTACCTGTTTTTATTAAAAATCCCTCTATTTTTAGCTCTGCAAGCAAATCTAAAATACGCTGTTTTAAATAATATTTATGCGCAAAATAAAAAGCTGCCACTCGTCAGACTTTTCGTCCGCAATAGCAGCAGCTTTAAATTTTCATATAATTAATATATTAATCTATTTTTATATCCTCCTGTTTACCTGTCGATCCTGCGCCTTTTACCCGATTAATCTAACTAATTCCCATTTATCCCTTAATGTTTTCACTGTTTACTCGCTCACCGAAACAGTCACATCTCCTATTGTAATACTCTCAATCTCAGAGATATCGGTTATTCTGCCAAATTTATACGACAAAGTGAGCAGCCCGTCTTCGTTATCACTATCATAGCTGATATCACTGTTTTTATCATCATTACCAATAAAATCTAATTTCCTGCCATCTTTATAATTAATAACAGGTTTATTTTTTATTTTAGTAACGCTGGCTTCATCGCCTTCAATAAATATCCATAAGGACATCGGCGATATTTCTATTTTCCTGAGAGTAGTGTCCATGTCTTCAGACATATTAACTTTTTTATTAATGTCAAACGTTTTAGTTGAATCTTGATACGATAATTTCCAGTTTAAATCAAACTCGCATTCTGCAAACAATTTCTCCGTCGTTTCATCTCTGGATACGTCATATATTAATAAATCCTCTAATTTCAAACTCAGATTCTGGTCATTGACAATCTTACCTTTTTCCTCGGCATACTGCATAAACGTCATCTTATTTCCGTTTACCTCGAGCACTTTGAACATTTCCATTCCGGCATTAATGTTCTTGCCGGACTCATCAGTAAATTTAACATCAAAATAATTACGATCCCAATGAATCTTCTCATCAAGTTTCATGCCTTCCGGCGCAATAAGTTCATACAGAACATAAATTCCATGCTTATCCGTGATAGTCTGAAGCACATTTACTGTGTAACCATTATTAGAATCAGAAGCTGCGGGTATATTGACCGCCCCCGTAAGCTGTTCCATCTGCTGCTGTGTAGGATTAAAATACTCCACAAACTTTTGATTCCAGTTTAAAGTTGCCGCCATGACTGTAACACCTGTAATAGTAAGTATAAGCGCCGCGGCGATTGCTAGACTAAAAAATCTCTTTTTCATATAAATCTTCCTTTCTGCAGGTTCGGCGTCGATAGCGTTATTTACTTTCTTGATTATATTATTAATATTTGGAACATCTTTATCATTTTCTTTAATTCCCAGCTCCCTCCTGAGCAAATAAAGCCGTTTGTTCATTGCCGTCCCTCCTGTTCTGAATTATAAGTTTCTTGAGTTTCGTTTTCCCCCGGGAAAGTTTAGTCTTAACTGTTGACGTCGGAATCCCCATCGCAGATGATATCGTTTTGATTTTCTCATCATAATAATAATATCTTAAAAAAATCTCGCTGTCCGGCTCACCGAGCGCCGTTATCATGTCCAGCAAAAATTGTTTTTCCTCATTCTGTTCCAGATAATCCTGCGGTTCCGCCGACCTGGACGCTATATTTTCATTCAATTCTTCTGACGGAATAAAGCCGCGCAGTTTATTCTTAGCAGCATTTCTCGCTATCGCTCCCAAATACGAACGAATACCGCCTTTTTCCTCATTAATATCATCAATATGCTGCCAAAAAGATAAAAACGTATCGGAAATAACTTCTTCCATATCCTCTTTTGACGCGGTTCTGCCGATAGTATTGTAGATAATCACGCTGACATAAGGCGTGTATCTCTTTATAGCTTCCTCCAAACTGTTTCGCTTTCTCATCTTAAGATTACATAATAGTTTTCTCTCGTCAATCAATTTGAGGACCTCCCCTCGGTAAAAATAGTACTATTTTTGATGTGTACGCTACTATATACACTTAAAATCAGAAAAAAGTTTCACTTCCGGCAAAATTTTTTAACCCGGGCTTATTTTTTATGAATTACATATGTATTTATATTAATGTTTCTCAGCGAACATATTTTCAGCGCTGATTTTTATTTTAATAATAACGCTCTGCTTATTTTACATTTCCATACCGCTAAATGTATTAATATTATTAAAATTATATTGATAAAAACCTATTAACGGACAGCCGAATAATAAATTTATAATTTAATTGCAAGCTAAATATTTAATATAGGCTTTATTTTACCTCTTAAAAATTAAAAAACCGACGCAAACGCGCCGGTTTTTGTAAAATCTTAATTCTATTAGAATCTTTCTCTCTTCGTATATGTCGTATGAAGCAGGTGATGAGCTTTTTCGCCTCCCGGTTCGCCGAGATATTCACCATAAATCTTATCCATAACAACAAGATTTTTATGAGATTTTCTGATAGGCAGTCTTTTATCCTCATCGTAAAGAGCCTTAGCTCTTTCTGTTCTAAGATCTATCCAGTTCTTAACGCTTGCAGGCTGGATAGGCTGACCGCCTCCATTTACGCAGCCGCCAGGACATGCCATAATCTCAACAAAGTGATAATCCGCTTCGCCTGCCTTGATCTTTTCGAGAAGTTCTCTTGCGTTTCCAAGACCATGAGCAACGGCAGCCTTAATAACAGTACCGTTTCCGAGATCTACAGACGCTTCTTTAACGCCTTCAACGCCTCTTACTGCAGTATACTCGATTTCCTGGATATCCTTGCCTGTGAGAACGTCCGCTACCGTTCTTAATGCAGCTTCCATAACGCCGCCCGTAGCTCCGAAGATTACGCCGGCGCCGGAAGCTGGTCCGAACGGATCTTCGAACTCGCCTTCGCACTGATTGAAGTCTATGCGAGCTTCCTTGATCATCTGAGCAAGCTCTCTTGTAGTGAGAACGTAATCTACATCCTGAAGATCTCCGTTAGCCATTTCAGGTCTTGCAGCCTCAAACTTCTTAGCCGTACAAGGCATAACGGAAACAGTTACAATCTTCTTAGGATCTATGCTTTCCTTCTCAGCATAATAAGTCTTTAAGATCGCGCCGAACATTTCGTGCGGAGATTTACAACTTGAAAGATTATCTAAAAATTCAGGATAATAGTGTTCGCAGTATTTAATCCAGCCAGGGCTGCATGAAGTGATCAGCGGCAGCTTACCACCGTTATTGATTCTGTTTATAAGCTCAGTACCTTCTTCGAGAATAGTAAGGTCTGCGCCTGTATCTGTATCAAATACCTTATCGAAGCCCAGTCTTAACATAGCTCCTACCATCTGAGAAGTAGCAGCCGTACCGATAGGCATATCGAAACTTTCTCCGATAGCTGCTCTCACTGCAGGTGCAGTCTGAACGAGAACAACCTTTTCAGGGTCAGCAATAGCAGCCCATACGTCGTCTACAACGTTCTTTTCCGTGAGCGCGCCTACAGGACAGGCGATTACGCACTGACCGCAATTTACGCAGGCAACATCTGCAAGATTCTGACCGAAAGCAGGTCCGATAGAAGTATCGAAACCTCTGTTGATAGCGTCTATTACGCCGATCTTCTGAATGTTCTTACATGCAGCCACGCAGCGTCTGCATAAAATACATTTCTGATGATCTTTTACTATTGAAACCGAAGAATCGTCGATAGGCAGTTCGCATGTTTCGCCTTCAAATCTCAGATCTTTTATATTTAATTCTTCGGATAAAGTCTGAAGTTCGCACTTTTTGTTTCTCACGCAAGTCAGACATTCTTTTTTATGATTTGAAAGAAGAAGTTCAAGATTTACTTTTCTTGCTTCCTTTACAGCCGGAGATGTCGTTAATATCTCGTTGCCCTCAGCAACAGGATATACGCATGCAGCCTGAAGCGCTCTCGCTCCCTTGATTTCCACAAGACACATTCTGCAGGCGCCGATCTCGTTTACGTCTTTTAAATAACACAGCGTAGGAATATCGATTCCCGCCTTTTTTGCGGCTTCCAAAACAGTAGTTCCTGCAGGTACCTGCACTGCTTTGCCGTCTATCGTGATATTTACCATACTCATAGTTTCAATCCTCCTACACGTCCTTATAAATAGCTTTAAATGGACATTTTTCTATACAAGCGCCGCACTTGAGACACTCAGCCTGACTAATCTGGTACGGAACCTTCTTTTCGCCTGTAAT
Organism: Bacillota bacterium; assembly: GCA_022790955.1. Classification (GTDB taxonomy): domain Bacteria; phylum Bacillota; class Clostridia; order Peptostreptococcales; family Anaerovoracaceae; genus JAAVYD01. The sequence continues at coordinate 5,938 of JAAVYD010000001.1, read as the reverse complement.
ACATCCTGCAGGACAGACTTTAGAACAGATTCCGCAGCTCTTACATATGTCAGGATTAATCTTAATCTGAATAAGGTTCTTACAAACGCCTGCAGGACACTTCTTGTCTACTACGTGAGCGATATATTCATCTCTGAAATATCTCAATGTACTGAGAATAGGATTCGGCGCTGTCTGACCAAGACCGCAGAGCGCAGACGCCTTTATATTCTTGGCAAGAACTTCGAGTTTATCTATATCTTCTAACTCTCCGCTGCCTCTGGTTATCTTGTTAAGTATTTCGAGCATTCTCTTTGTACCGATACGGCACGGAGGACACTTACCGCAGGATTCGTCTACCGTAAATTCAAGGAAGAACTTAGCGATATCTACCATACAGTTATCTTCATCCATTACAATCAGACCGCCGGAACCCATCATGGAACCTAAAGCGCTCAGATCATCGTACGTCATAGGCGTATCTATATGAGATGCCGGAATACAGCCGCCGGAAGGTCCGCCTGTCTGCGCAGCTTTGAACTTTTTGCCGTTAGGCACGCCGCCGCCGATATTATAAATTACATCTCTTAAAGTAGTACCCATTTCGATTTCAACAAGACCTGTATTGTTTATCTTGCCGCCTACCGCGAATACCTTGGTACCCTTGGATTTTTCGGTACCCATGTTAGCGAACCAATCCGCTCCCTTGAGGATTATCTGGCAGATATTTGCGTAAGTTTCTACGTTATTAAGCATTGAAGGCTTATCGAAAATACCCTTGAGAGCAGGGAATGGCGGACGAGGACGAGGTTCGCCTCTCTTGCCTTCTATAGAATTCATCAATGCTGTTTCTTCGCCGCATACGAATGCTCCTGCGCCGAGTCTGAGTTCAACATTAAATGAAAAATCTGTACCGAAAATATTATCGCCAAGCAGACCATATTCATTAGCCTGTTCTATCGCTATGTTTAATCTCTTTACTGCGGTAGGATATTCTGCTCTTACATATATGTAACCCTGGTTAGCGCCGATAGCGTATCCTGCGATAGCCATAGCTTCTATTACGGAATGAGGATCGCCCTCCAAGATAGATCTGTCCATAAATGCGCCCGGATCACCTTCGTCGGCATTACATGCAACATATTTAACAGGTCCAGGAGACGCCGCAGCAAAGCTCCACTTCTGACCCGTAGGGAAACCTGCTCCGCCTCTGCCTCTTAAACCTGAATCTTTAACAGTCTGGATAACTTCCTCAGGAGTCATCTCAGTGAGAACCTTTCCGAGAGCCTGATAACCGTCGAACGCTATATATTCTTCTATATTTTCCGGATTTATACGTCCGCAGTTTCTTAAAGCCACTCTCTTCTGATTTGAGAAGAAGTCCGCGGTATGCTCAGTCTTCTGGCAGTTTTCATCATAAGATTCACTGTCAACACCTATGAGCTTGCTCTCTACAACTTTGCCGTTCTTTAAATGCTCCTCGGCAATTTCTTCTATATCTTTTAAAGATACCTTAGAATACATAGCTCCGTCAGGATGAACGACTACGATAGGACCTTCGGCGCAAAGTCCGAAACAACCTGTCATAATAATATTTATATCATCAGAAAGACCAAGTTCGGCAACCTTTGCTTCGAGTCTTTCCTTTAATTTTTCTGAGTTAGATGAAAGACAACCGGTACCGCCGCAGATCAGAACGTCGCGCCTGCTGCCCGTATCAGCTTTGTCTTCTCTTAAATTAACCTTATCTCGACTCTTCAGTCTTAATTCGCTTAATTCAGCTAATGATTTCATTAGGGATACCTCCACATAAATTTCTCTGACGCTAATAACGCTGCCGGCATCCGCTGCATATATTATGCTTAAGATGCGCAGTCGGTTTCACGAAACCAGAGATACCGTAAATTCCTGCGTGAAACCTGTAACGATAAATATACTGTTTTACCGAAAAGGCTTCATAATAATATAGATGCTTACTCCGCGCTGCTGTATTTATCGCAGATACCCTGTACATCTGCCTGAACCAGACGTCCGTAAACCTCGCCATTTATATTAACTACCGGCGCAAGTCCGCAGGCTCCTATACATCTGCAGGCTTCGATTCCGAACATACCGTCCTCAGAAACCTCCCCTGCGTTCACGCCGAGAATACTCTCGAACTTTTCCAGAATCTTGCCTGCTCCCTTAACGTAACAAGCTGTTCCAAGACATACGCTGATCGTATATTTGCCCTTAGGCTGAGTGGAAAACTGAGCATAAAACGATACTACGCCGTAGATCTCTGCCAGAGGAATATTCAGCTCGTCTGAAATGATCTGCTGTACCTCAATAGGAAGATATCCGAAATATTCCTGCACATCATGAAGAGTAGGAATTAAAGCGCCCTGATCGTTTCTATACTTATCAATGATCTCCAATATCTTGGATCTCTCTTGATCTGTAATAGTAACCTTCCTCTGTTTACTCATGCAATCATACCTCCTTTGAATGCATAAAACCGGACATGCACCTGTTAATTAAAAATACATATCCTTAATTATATTTTATCATCGGCATCGGCACGTTTCTTCGTAAAAACTAACAAAGAAAGCCAAGATGCTTTTTGAAAATATTAAACTCGTTTTAACGATTTTATCAAATTTTCTTTACTATTGCAAGTTTTTACGATGTTTAAAATAATTCTGCCTTTGTTATTTTTTACACGATATAATATCATTATATGCTTAAAATATGAGAATTTTAACACAAATATCCTGAAAATCGCATTAATACGACCTATTTTTCTTGAACATACAAATAATATGTATAGCATGTCAGTTTTTCTGTGTTAAATTATTAACTAAAGCAGGAACGTCTTTTGCTGATTTTTTCGGTATAATCTTATTTTATCTTTAATTTTTTATGATGTATTTTTAAAAATACATCATAATTTATTTTTAATCTTATATTTACCTTAATTATTTTAGTTGTTTTTATATTTGTCGTATTTTACAAATACACTGTACTAATTTCATTATTTTTTATAACAAGAACTCATCTTTTTTATCAGTTTCACTCTCAAGCTGCGGAGCTTCCGGTTCTGATTTTACTTCCGTTTCCATTCCTCTGAAATTTTCTATTTCATCCAATGTCATAATATTGCTTGAACCCGGTCGCATTTCTGCGCTTTCTTTATATTGGTTCCTGCGCCGGTTTCTTCTCGCCCTGCGTCTTGCAAGTTCTTTCTCGCTCTTCCTGCGCATCGCGCCGCGCAGTATAAGATACGCTATTCCAAGCAAAACAATTATAAATATTAATATCTGGAATCCTGTAACCCTTGATTCCCCATCCCCTCTTATAAACTTAGCGACAGCGGATATCTCCATACTTTCAGCAGTAACGAGATCGTACGTACCCGCTTCCTTAGAACCATTGTACACGGTCAGCGTTCCCGCCTTTACGCCTTCATCAAAAGGCGCCGTCAGCGATCTCACCGAAACAGTATACGTAAAATCTTTTCTGTTCGCTTTCTTTTTGCTTCTGCTTTCTACCGTCCCAAAAACATCTTCCTCAACAGTCAGTTCGACTTTCCTGTGCCTTCCTTTCGATACCTTCGCCTCTGTGACCGGTTCCCCTGCCTTCACAATCTGTACGCTGGAATAACCGTTAAATCCAAACTCAAAAAGTGAAATAATATCGCCATAAATATCATTGGCATTTGAATGAAGTACAACGCCAATCAGCTCAACACCGTTTTTATTCGCAGCAGCTACTATGCAGTTCTGCGCAGCGTTAGTAAAACCTGTCTTTATACCGACAGCTCCGTCATACTTTACAGGTCTTGGCATACCGTTTACCACAGCAGTGCTCGCAGTATCAAATAACAGCCTATTAGTATTGCTGATAGTTCTTACCTGCTTCAGATTCGTCGCCTGCAAAGGATAAACAGCAGTCCCTACAATCTTTCTAAATTCATCGTTTTTCATGGCTTCCTGAGATATGAGCGCCAGATCGTAAGCCGTAGTTATGTGATCATCGTTCGGCAGTCCATTAGGCGTTACAAAATGAGTATTCACAGCGCCCAGCTCCTTCGCCCTGCTGTTCATCATCTCCGCGAACTTTTCAACGCTGCCGCTTGTATATTCTGCCAGCGCAACAGCCGCGTCGTTGGCGGACACCAACATCATACAGTAAAGTAAATCCCTTACTTTCATGCGCTCGCCCTCTGCAAGTTCTATACTGCTGCCTTCAGTGGCTGCAGCCTTGCCGCTCGCCGTCACTTTCTCGTCAAGTTCTAAATTTTCAAGCGCAAGAAGCGCCGTCATTATCTTAGTAGTGCTGGCTGGATACTGTTTAACATCCTTATTCTTATCGAACAGAACCTCTCCGGTCTTAGCATTTATCAGCACAGCCGAATCGCCCGTAACAAGCGGCGCCGCAACCGTTTCACCGAAAGACGTCGGTATTAATGTTAATATAACCAGCGATATGCATAAAATAAATGCTGCTATGCGTTTCACGAATCTTTCCTCCTAAACTATTACACACTGCAATATCCGTCCGTACGGTTTAACGGTTTCCGCCTCTCCGCTGCCAACGTCACAAAACGCCGCCTATTTATTCGAAAAGAAATATTCCGTTAATTCGCAGCCCTCCGCAAAATGAAACCTGCCGTTTCGTCCGGATTCCTCGCAGTAACTGTTGCCTGATTCTCCCGTATCCCGTCTGCTGTCGTAAAGCATATACGGAACAGGTTCGCCCGTATGAGTCCTGATATTTACAGGCGTAGGATGATCCGGCAGTATCAAAAATCTATAATCTTCACCCGAACTGTTCAGATAATCAATAACTGGTTTAACCACTTTTTTATCTATAAGCCCAAGACTCTCGATCTTCTCTGAAAGAGAACCTTGATGCGAGCACTCGTCCGGAGCTTCGAGATGTATGTATACAAACTCTCTGCCGCGCTTAAAAGCATCGATTGCAGCCTGAGCTTTGCCGTCAAAATTAGTTTTTATGGTACCCGTAGCGCCCTCTACATCTATGGATTCCAGACCGGAACACACTCCAATACCCTTTATCAGATCCACAGCGGAAATTACCGCGCCGTCTATGTTAAACTTTTCACTAAAAGACGTCAGCGCCGGGCGGCGTCCCTGACCCCATATCCATATTGTATTTGCAGGGTTCAGCCCGCGTTCCATCCTGGATATATTAACAGGATGATCCTTTAGCAAATCATAGCTTTTTTTCATCATCTCCGTAATAAATTCGCTGCCCTCGCCTTTTGGCAGATTATCCCCTACTTTCTGCTCCAGCACGTCATGAGGCGGAGTAAGATCGTATTCTGTAGAACCGTTTTTCACGATCATCGCATGGCGATAACTTACGCCCGGATAAAACTGAACAGTTTCGCTTCCGAAAGCATCGTTTACAGTTTTAATGAGAACCGCCGCCTCCTCGCTGGTAATATCGCCGGAACTGTGATCCTTAATCGTCAGTTCCTCATAAGCTCCGCTGCCTTCAAGCGTAATAATATTGCATCTGAAAGAAACGTCCGTATCGGACATTTCTATCCCCATGCTCGCCGCTTCAAGCGGCGATCTTCCTGTGTGATACTTTGCCGGATCGTAACCCATTACCGACAGATTCGCTACGTCGCTTCCCGGCTGCATGCCGTCGGGCACAGTTTTTACCATCCCTACTTCTCCTCGCTTTGCAAGCTCGTTTACTGTCGGCATATCTGCCGCCTGAAGCGCTGTTTTTCCTCCGATTTCTTCCCTCTGCACATCGGCTGCGCCGTCTGTTAATACTATTAAATATTTCATTGGTTTTAGCACCTCCAAATCCCGAAATTTTCTTTACTATTTTATCATAGTAGAGTATAATTGTGTACAACTTTATTTCGTTAGCAATTTAACATGTTTTAGGAGGATTGATATTTATGGAAAGGATTTACAACTTTTCAGCGGGACCATCT
>JAAVYD010000158.1 GCA_022790955.1 Bacillota bacterium | reverse complement strand
CTAAAGAATTTTTTCAAAGGAGGAATTAAAGATGAAATTCAAAAAAGCATTTGCTTGGATTTTAGCAGTGGCTATGGTCATTACTTTAATGCCAAGCATGGCGTTTGCGACATCTACTAACACTGTTAAAGCAGTGCCTACAGTAGCGTCGAATAGCGAAATGCCTGAAACTTCCATTAGTGTCGAAGTTAAAGATAGTAATTGGGATGATAATGGTACAATGAAACCTCAAACTATCAGACTTAACTTCACAAATGCTAAATGGACAAATAATCCTAGTGAAGGCAATGTAACAAGTGGTTCTGCGATTCAGGCTAAGGGCGCTGATGTCATGAAGATTAGTGACACAAGCAGATCTAATTTATCATTTTCAAAAGTATTAGTAGTATCCGATAATTCAATCGAATTTGAATTTATAGCTGATGGTTCTGTTTCAAAAGGAGATGTAATCACATTTACATTCCCTCAAGATGCATTAAAGTCTGAATCTGAAAACGGTCCTGTAGAGATAGCTATTGATGGTCTTGATTCATACGTTTCATCAAGCACATTAACAGTTGCAACAGTAGGTTCAAGCAATACAGTAGCGACTGTAAACGGCTCTGTAAAGACATACGGCAGAGTAGCTGACCAGGTGGTAGACGCAACAATTGAAATCAGAGAAACTGCTGTAAATTCCATAACTGGAGATCAGGTAATCAAATTAACTCTTCCAAAGGGAATGAGTTGGGATGATATTACAGTTGGCGGTAACTTATTAAGCGCTGCTAACGGTACGTCTCTTATGAGAACACAGGTTAGTAAAGCTGATGATGTAACATCCGTAGGTCAATATTCACTTAGCAATGATGATAGAGCGGTATATGTTTACCTTCCTGTATCTTCTGATATTACCAACAGACAGGTTGTTACTTTAAAGAGTACTATTACTATCGGTAAAACTGCATCTGAAGGAGATGTTACTGTAGATATCTCTTCACATAAAGCAATATCTGGAAATAGTATTTCTGAAGCATCAGAACTCGTAATAGGTAAATACGGTTCAGAATCAGTAAAGATTTCTACTGTAGATGAAGATAAACTTCCTGTTATCTATTCAGGTTATGAAAAGACAAATAAAGATAAATTTACTTGGGTTCAGCTTACTATAGAAGAATCCGTATTAAATTCATTAACATCAGACAGATATATTGATGTTGAATTCCCTGAAGCAGTTCAGGTTGTTAGAAGTTCAGGTACAGCTATAACAACTTCTTTAGATAAAAATCCTGATATAGCTGATGCTTCTAAATTTACTAAACTTCAAGACAAATTTATAAGCTGGGAAAATGCAACAGTTAAGAAAGATGACTCTGAATTTACATTACAGGTACCTGATGACAGAGATGCTGTAGGTAATAGTACTTGGAATCCGGATAAAGCAAATAAATGGACATTATTCGTTCCTGTAACTATCAGAGCTGACTTTACCGGCGATATTGAAGCAACGCTTAGAGGTGCGAGAGCTGGAGTTGATGAAACTACAATCGTAGTTGGTAAGGCTGAATCTCCTATCACTGTTACTGCTAAGACTACAGAAGTTAGAAACGGTGTTCAGTCTCAGGCTTTAGCTGATATTACTATTACTGAAAATGTAGCAGGATATCTTGATGAAGATAAAAACGTTATTTTAAGACTTGACACTTTAAATTTAGAAGGTACATCTCTTACTGCTGCTAAAGCAGAGGTAACTGACGGAGATCTTGAAATTAAGGATGTTAAGAGAGATAAAAATACATTAACATTCAAGATTAAGTCAGAATCCACTAAAGCATCTACAATTTCAATTACAGGTGTTGTAGCAGCTCTTAACAGAACATTACCTGAAGGTCCTTATGCATTACAGGTATATGGTGGCGCATTAGTTCAGAATAACGATTACAATGATGGAGATTTCAGCGATCCAACTGCTCATGACGGCGACGTATACGCTGCAACAGTAGCAGACTATATCAAGATCGTAACACCAGCAGATCCT
>JAAVYD010000157.1 GCA_022790955.1 Bacillota bacterium | reverse complement strand
TTCCTCCAGCTTTTTCAAAAGCTGTGCCACATAGTCCTTGCCGCTGCTGGGAGGCACGTCCCGGCCGTCTAAGAAGCAATGGACGAACACCTTCTCAAGGCCCATGCGCTTTGCCATTTCCAAAAGGGCGTACAGGTGGGTGTTGTGGCTGTGTACGCCGCCGTCAGACAGCAGGCCCATGAAATGCAGTGCCTTGCCGTTTGCTTTGGCAGACTCCATAGCCTTCACCAGGGCGGGGTTCCTGTCCATTTCCCCGTCTTGGGCGGACTTGGTGATGCGGGTCAGCTCCTGGTACACAATGCGGCCGGCACCAATGTTGGTGTGGCCCACTTCACTGTTTCCCATCTGCCCGTCGGGCAGGCCCACGTCCATACCGGAAGCCCCGATTTTCGTCACAGGGTTTTCCTTCAAAATCTTATCTAACTGAGGGGTATTGGCGGCTACAATGGCGTTGCCCTCTTTCCCAGCAATGCCAAAGCCGTCTAAAATCATCAGAACGAGAGGTTTTTTCAAATGGTACGACCACCTTTCTACATATTCAAAGCTTTTGCGCCACCAGCAAATAGCGATGGATGGTTCCTTCCACGCAGCCCTGGCGCTCCAAAATCTCCTGTGCCTCCATCAGCCGGGGCAGGCAGGAATCCACAGAAAAGCCGGGAAATTCCCAGGGGATCACCTGGGCGAACCACACCAGCGCCCCTACATCATAAAAGCGGATGGGCCGGAAAGCCTCCTCCCCCTGCAGGATGGCAAAGCCCGCGCCTGCAAAACGCCTGGCCTGCTCCTCCAGATTCAGCCCTGGAAAGGGCCTAGGCGTACCGGGCAGCAGCAGTTCTACCAAAGCCCGGTCGTTGTCCTCCCCCACCTGCTGGGTGATGAAAAGGCCGCCTGGCTTTAAAATACGGTGCAGCTCTATGGGGTCAAAGGCTCCATGGCGGTTTGTCACCACATCAAAGGCGCTGTCCCCAAAGGGCAGGGCGGCAGAATCAGCCGCCTCCCGGAAATCTATCCCCAGGGGCTTGAGGGTTTCCCCACACAGCTTCACGTTAGGCGGATACCCTTCTGTGGCGCTGGTCAGGGAATACGGGTGCCCCAGGGAGAGCAGGAACTCCCCGCCGCCTGTATCTATGTCCAGCAGGCGGTGCTCCGGCCTCAAGCGCTCTCCTATGACTGCCCTGAAATCCCAGGGCAGATCGTCCTCTTCTTCGTAACGTCCATAGATGTGGGAAAAATCCCAGCCCACCATGCGGGCTGCTTCTTCCTCGGCCTTCCAGGCCTTATATAGCTGTTCGTTCAACATATCTGCTCCTTTTCATTTAGTATACCCAAATGCCGGTGCAGAAAGCCTGACAGCATGGCTCCCGGTGCAGCTTTCAGGCTAATCCCGCACCGGGCCGTTACCTCGAACGAATGCCATAAAGGCCCACCTTCCTTCCAAATAGAGA
>JAAVYD010000142.1 GCA_022790955.1 Bacillota bacterium | reverse complement strand
GGTGATTCGGATTAAGATTTTTGAGAAAGGGGAGGTTTTAAAGTTTCATATTTTGGATAATGGGGTGGGGATTGAAAAGAATAGACTGCAGCAGATCCGGGAATCTCTGCAGTCTGCGGAAGAACAGGAACATCATATCGGAATGAAGAATACGCATAAGAGGCTTGTGCTGACTTATCCTGGGAATGAAGGGCTGACGATTGTCAGTCAGGAGGGGAAGGGGACTTGTGTTCGGTTTGAGGTTCCGAAGGAGGGGACACACAAATCATTTATTTAAATCACATTTCTGGGCGGCGTATTCAAGAGCCTGGAAAGTATACCCTTTTTTAAGGTTTTCCCGTATTCCTAACCGTCATTTAGAGCCAAAATCAATCATCCTTCATTAAAATACTGTCTTTGAAGGACTATTTATCAAGAGTAAGCCAATCCGATTTAGGTTTGCTTCATAAAACAACCAGTTTCACGGATTCAGGGTATATTAATGAGACTATTATGAAGCAAAATGGAGAAAAATGGAATCCCCTAATTCCCCTCATGAATGAGGGGCTAGGGGAGCTGATGTGCCGTAGGCACTTTCTTGTATTAGGAAACTTCTCCGAAACTTCCTATAGAACGAAAAAACAGCAAATTTATATGATATTACAGCAAATAAAAATGATTACTTTCATTCTGAAATTCTATAAAATGAACCTATCAAACGGAACGAAAGGAGAACGAAATGATATGTAACAAAATCAAGCTGTATCCGGATAGGGAGGATGTCACACTGACTACATATGTGCTAGATGATTCCCCGGAAATGCTGGGCGGGAAAAACAGGGGGGCAGTGATCATCTGTCCGGGCGGCGCCTTTGTATATTGCTCGGACCGGGAAGGGGAACCGATCGCGATGGAATTTGCGGCAATGGGATACCATGCGTTTGTACTTCGCTATTCCGTATACAACGAAAACAAAGAGGGGGAATTTCTGCCAGACTTTTCCGGGCCACTGGAACAAAAGCTGCAGTGTGCGTTTCCGAATTTTCTGTATGATCTGGGAACCGCTATGCTGTTCATCCGGGAGCATGCAGAAGAATGGCATGTGGATACGGACAAGATCGCCATATGCGGTTTTTCCGCAGGCGGTCAGGTGTGCTCCCTGTATGCGGCTTATCATGACCGGCCGCTGTTGACAGAGTATTTTCATGTAGATGCGAAAATGCTGAGGCCTGCGACGGCGATCATTGCCTATGGGGTAAGCGACAATACACTGCCGGCCGAGAAGATTGAGGATCCGGTGCTGGCAGCGTTGATGAAGCTGGCGGAAGACACCGTAGTCGGAGACCACGAAAGAAGCGATGAATTTGCCAGGGAGATCAGTTCCGCAAAATGTGTCAATGAACATACGCCGCCGATGTTTTTGTGGGCGACAGCCCAGGACGGCAATGGAAAACAGACCCTTGCGCTCGCGAATGCGCTGGCGGACGCAAAGGTTCCTTATGAAGTCCATGTATTTGAAGAGGGGCAGCATGGACTCAGCACGGCGACACAGGCATCCGCCGGATGCCCGGAGCAGATCAATGCCAGAGTCGCCCAGTGGGTGCCGCTGGCGGAAAGCTGGCTGGAAAAGCGGATGGCTCTGGAATTTCCGGAGACAAAGATAGGATTCTAAGGAGGAAAATGAGATGAATGAAAAAACATATTTGAAATGGTATAACAAATTGGGCTACAGTGTCGGTGATTTTGCGGCATGCTGCGTCAGTGCGATCGTGGCAAATATGATCCTGGTCTACATGACAGACTATGTGGGACTGAATGCGGGGATCATAGGTACATTGATCCTTATCGCAAAGTCTCTGGACGGAGTTACAGACGTGATCTTCGGCGGGATCATCAACCGGACAAAAACGAAAATGGGAAAAGCAAGGCCGTGGCAGTTATTTGCCTATATCGGCTGTGCGGTCTGCCTGGTCGCGCTGTTTTCCGTACCCCAGGGATTGGGCGAAGGCGGAAAATATGTATACTTCTTTATCGTATACCTTATGATCAATTCCATTTTCTACACGGCATCCTATATTGCATATTGTACGCTGACTTCGCTCATTACGAAAAATGCCAATGAACGCGTCCAGGTCAATTCCATGCGTTCCATCATGGGCAATATTTCTACTTTGATCTTCAACAGTGTGACTCTTGGACTGGTTACATATTTTGGCGGAGATCTGGCAGCATGGCGGACAGCAGCGCTGATCTATGCGGCAATCGGACTGGTGCTGAATGCAATCGCCGTATTTTCCGTAAAAGAGCTGCCAGAGAGTGAATTGTGCGATCTGGAACAGAAAGAGGACGGACCGCAGGAGGAAAATAAGCTCTCCTTCTGGAGCTCCCTGAAGCTGCTGATCACAGATAAATATTTCCTGGGGTCCATGGGGCTACTACTGTTAGTCTACATCATCTGCACCATGCATATTACCGGCGGGGTTTACTATTCCCTCTACATTATTGGGGACTACGGGTTCTATACCACGATCAATCTCTGCAATTCCATGCCTACGATCATCGGGCTTTGCATTGCGCCGATGCTGGTCGGAAAGCTGGGGATGTACAAATTTAATATTGCCGGATTTTTGGTAGGGATCGTGGGACGTATCATTATCTCCATCGGAAGCGCAAGTGTGAACTTAAGCCTTCTGACAGTCGGGATGGTGGTCTCTTCTCTTGGGATCTGTACGGTTACCGCAACGATCGTGCCTATGATCGCAACCGCGGCAGAGATCACTTACCTGAAAAGGGGAGTCCGTCTCGACGGTCTGTATTATTCCGGTTCTTCCATTGGAGTAAAGGTTGGTTCCGGGCTTGGATCCGCACTGTGCGGCATGCTGTTGAATGTGGGCGGCTATGTAGCCAATGCACCGGAGCAGACGGCGGGAACGATCAGTATGATGAAAGTCCTCTTTGCACATGGGCCGTTGGTAATCGCAATTGCCATGTTCCTGATTCTGCTGATGATGAACGTAGAGAAAATCTATGCGCAGGAACGTGAAAAACAAGGGTTGAAAGCATAATAGATTATTGTAAATGGAAAGTATCGGGACGGAAGGTCTGAAAAGGATTTTCCGTTCCGAATTGCAGATACGGGAAAACAAAGATCTAAGGTGATATGTATTTCCAAGTTTTATGTTAAGTTACGGAGGAAAAAATGAGACAATTTGAAACGTTTGAACTGGAATTTCAGGGTACGGCGCCGCAGGGATCACAATCTATTATTGATCTGAAAACCACCTTTACCATGGATGGGGCTGAAAAAGAAATCAAAGGCTTCTATGCCGGAAACAATATCTATAAGGTACGGTATTATCCGCAGAAATCCGGGAAGTGTACCTGGAGAACAAGCAGCGGCATTTCCCTGACGGGTCCGTTAGAAGGGGAAGAGGAATGCCTTCCCGCCCTTGACGGAATGCATGGCATGGTGCAGGCTGACGGGATCCACTTCCGGCATGAGGATGGTACACGCTATCTGTCCGTGGGGACAACGGTCTATGCACTCATTCATCAGGAGAAGGAGTTAATTGAGGAAACAATGGAGAGTCTGAAAAAAGCTCCCTTCAATAAAGTCAGGCTATGTGTATTTCCAAAGGATTATGATTTTAACCATAATGATCCGGAATATTATGCATTTGAAAAAACAAACGGAACGTGGGATGTGGACCGCCCCTGCTTTTTATTTTGGGACAGACTGGAGCAGAGGATTCTGGAGCTGCAGGAAATGGGGATCCAGGTAGATCTGATCCTGTTCCATCCTTATGATAAATGGGGATTTTCCAGATTTTCAAAAGAAGAATGCCTGGTCTATCTCGGATACGTTGTACGGAGGCTGTCTGCGTTCCCGAATATCTGGTGGAGTATGGCAAATGAATATGATTTGATGGAGTATTTCGAAAAAGAATGGTGGTATGAATTTTCTGATTTCCTGCATACGGAAGACCTATACGGACATCTGCTGAGTAATCACAATTGCCTGAAATACTGGGACTTTTCAGAACCCAATACCACCCATTGCAGTATCCAGTATGCAGGGATGATCCAGACCCCGGATCTGCAGAAGGAATATGGAAAACCGGTCATATTTGATGAATGCGGCTATGAAGGAAATCTTCCGAACGCATGGGGAAATCTGACGGCCTTCGACCTGCTGGATCACTTTTGGACGGCGTTTGCCTTTGGCGGGTATTGCACACATGGAGAAACGATCTGGAATAAAGACGAGGTACTCTGGTGGTCAAAAGGAGGAGTCCTTTCTGGAAAGTGTCCTGAACGGATCGGATTTTTGCGTTCTGTTCTGGAAGAGCTTCCGGGAGATCTGGATCCCTTTGAGAGCCAATTTGACCGGGAACGTCTGCTCAAAGCCATGAAGGATCCTGAACAGGCGAAAAGAATTCCTTATGTCATAAGATCTATTGCCCGGATGGATGATGAGCCATTTCAATGCTTTATGAATGGAAACCGTGAAATTTTCAGCCATTGCGGCGATAAAGTCTATCTGCGGTATTGGGGAAGGCATTGCCCCTTATGGAGCGATATGATTCTTCCGGAGGAGCACTCGTATTCTGTGGAGGTGATCGATATATGGGAGATGACCAGAGAAACCGTTCTGACGGGTGTCAGCGGGGCGGTACGTGTTCCAATGCCCGGGAAAGAGGGGATTGTCGTTCTGGCGAAAGTTTTGGAATCATGGTGTGGAGATTATAGAAAATGAAAAAAATCTGCTTTAATGAAAACTGGGAATACCGGGAGGGATGTCCGGGAATGAAGGAAAGCTCTGAGACGGGATGGAAGAGCGTTACGCTGCCGCATGATGCCTGTATCGGGCTACCAAGGCGTCCTGATGCGGAAAGCGGCGGGGCAAAGGGTTATTTTCCAAACGGGGCATTTATTTACAGAAAACGGTTTCTTACACCGAAAGATTATGACGGTAAATGTGTGTCCTTTTTCTTTGAGGGTGCCTATCATCATGCCAGGATCTGGATAAATGGAATATATGCCGGTCAGTCCCGAAACGGTTATATGGAATTCTGTATACCTGCTGCGCACCTGTTGAAATACGGAGAACACAATGAGATACAGACTGCCCTCTCTACAGGAAGGGATTCACGATGGTATTCCGGAGCGGGACTCTATCGAAGCGTATATATGCTCATTGGCAGTCCATTGCATATCCCATATGACGGAGTTAGGATCACTACATGCTCTGCGGACAGCCAGATCGCGGCGCTGGAGCTGAAGGTCACATTGAAAAACCAGGAATACCGCAGTCATACGGTACAGCTTATAACAGAGATTACAGATATGTACGGAAATTTGGCAGCAAAAGATGAACGGGTCATGACCATTTGTGGGAATACATCAGAACAGATCCTTCCCCGGATCTATGTGAAGGAGCCGCAGCTCTGGGACTGTGAGCATCCCGCGCTGTATCAATGCAGAGTCCGGGTTATGGAGGAGGGAGAGGAGGTAGACCGGCATTCGGAGACTTTCGGGATCCGGAGGCTGGAGCTGGATCCGATCCATGGCCTGCGGATCAACGGAAAGACTGTGAAGCTCTACGGCGGATGCATCCATCACGATACCGGGATTACCGGAGGAGCAGAAAACCGCAGTGCAGCCATCCGCCGCATCAGGCGGCTGAAGTCTGCTGGCTACAATGCCGTCCGGAGTGCCCATCATCCCATGAGCAGAACGCTTTTGGAGGCATGTGACCATGAGGGAATGCTGGTGATGGATGAATTATGTGATATGTGGAATGAACCCAAATTATCCAATGATTTTTCGGCAGATTTTGAATATTGCTATGAGGAATGGGTGGAAACAATGGTTGCAAAAGATTACAATCATCCATCGGTCATTTTATATTCCATTGGAAATGAAATACCGGAGAGCGGAAAGCCGTCCGGCGGGATCTGGGCAAGAAGGCTGTCGGCACTCACTAAGAAGCTGGATTCCAGCCGGTTTACCACATCCGCAGTCAATGCGCTGATTGGTAATATCGATGAAATCGTCAGCAAATATATAGAGGAAGAGGAGCGGGAAGCTGCTGCCAGAGATATCAACAACCTTATGACAAAGCTGGGATGTGATATGCGCGACATCCACTGCCTGGATGTGGTAGTCGAGAATACGAGAGAGACGATGGAGGCAACGGATATAGCAGGATATAACTATGCGGAAAGACGTTATGTGCGGGATACGCAACGATTTACGAATCGGATCTGTCTGGGGACAGAAGCTGTGCCGCAGATTCTGGCGGAAAATTGGGAGATGGTCAGCAGGTACCCCAATGTTCTGGGTGACTTTAGCTGGACTGCATGGGATTATCTGGGGGAAGCCGGAGTCGGAAAGAATCTCTATACAGAAAATAAGGGGGAGGGATTTGGAGCAGGATATCCATATTATCTTGCGAATTGCGGGGATTTTGATATCATTGGAGAGAGAAGGACGCAGAGTTTCTACCGAGAGGTCGTGATCGGGAGACGAAAAACACCTTATATTGCGGTGATTAATCCCTATCATTATGGAGAAACACCGATCAAGGCACTCTGGAGCTGGTCCGATTCGATCCCATCCTGGAATTGGGAAGGCTGTGAGGGAAGGCCGGTACAGATTGAGGTCTATTCGGACGCAGAGGAAGTGGAATTATTCGTAAATGGTACGAGCTTTGGACGGAAGACGGTATGCCGCCGCAATGGGGAAAACAGCTTTGCATACTGTACGGTTTTTGAAGCCGTTTATCAACCGGGGACGGTGGAAGCAGCGGCATACACCAATGGACTGGAAACTGGACGCTGTGCGATTGAGACGGCTGAAGCAAAACTCCATTTGGAAGCAAGTACCGATCAGGATCGCGTGTTTGCAGATACCATGGAAATGGTGTATATCCTCATTGAGCTGAAGGATCAAAAGGGCCGAGTTCACAGGAACGATGACCGAAGAGTGACCGTTGAGATATCAGGAAACGGTATTTTACAGGGACTTGGGAGCTGCGATCCGGTGAGCGAAGAACGCTTTACGGACAGCAGCTTTCTGACATATCACGGGCAGCTGCTGGCAGCAGTTCGCCCGGTCAGTGCGGGAAAGATTGAGATTCTGATCCAATCGGAAGGGCTGGAGGATGTACACATGACACTATTTGCGGAGGAATACAAGGATGATGAGACAATATGAAATGAAAGATGCATCTCACAGGCTGATCCAAAAGGAGGTTATATATGGAGCATTGTATTAAAAATCCGATTTTGGCAGGTTCTTATCCATCTCCGTCTATCGTACGTGTGGAGGACGATTTTTATCTGGTATGCGCCAGCTATTCCTATTTTCCGGGGATCCCCATTTTCCACAGCAGGGATCTGGCGCACTGGGAGCAGATCGGACATGTGCTGGACCGGAAGGAGCAGCTTCCTTTGAATGCGGAAATGATGTCTCACGGAATCTGGGCGCCCACGATCCGGTATCATGACGGTCTCTTTTATGTATCCACGACAAATGTAGACCACGGATTTAATTTTATCGTAACTGCGGCAGATCCGGCAGGCCCCTGGTCCAACCCGTATTGGATCCGGGGAACCTATGGGATTGACCCGTCTCTGTTCTTTGATGAGGACGGAAAAGTATATTATCTTACCACAGGGAGTTCCCCGGAATATAGAAATCAGAACATCTATCTCTCCGAATTTGATATTAGGCATTTTCAGCTCATTGGCCTGCGCACCGCAATCTGGAACGGAGCCATGAAGGATGTCTGGACACCGGAAGCGCCGCATCTGTATAAAAAGGATGACTGGTATTATCTGATCACTGCAGAAGGGGGAACGGAGCATTTTCATGCCGTATCAGTGGCAAGAAGCCGGAATATATGCGGTCCCTATGAGGGCTATGCGGGAAATCCTGTTTTAACCCACAGGCATCTGGGGATTTCCTATCCAATCACCAATGTGGGGCATGGGGATCTGGTAGAGCTAAAGGACGGAAGTTGGTATATGGCGGTGCTGGCCTCCAGACCCTATGGGGGCTATCACAAGAATATGGGGAGGGAAGCCTTTCTTGTACCGGTAAGCTGGGAGAATGGCTGGCCTCTGGTGAGTCCTGGAACCGGAAAAGTGGAGTGGTCCTATCCCGCGCCAAAGCTGCCCTGTTTCCATGTGGAATCGGAGGCAGAGCGGGATGAGTTTGAGAAGGACCGGCTAGATTTTTACTGGATTTTCCTTGGGACGCCGGAGGAAAATACCTGCAGGATCGAAGAGAGCAGACTGAAACTCAGGTTATCAAAGTTTTCTTTTAAAAAAGAGAAGTTTGATGCTTTTTTTGAAAAAATAGAACCCGCTGTACAGTCCGCGTCTTTTCTGGGAAGACGGCAGAAGCATATGGACTTTGACATTGCCGCAAAACTGGAGTTTTCTCCAAAGGAACAGCAGACGGCCGGGATCATGCTGCTGCAGAATGATTTCCACCTGCTTGCACTGGAATGCGCACTGACGGAGGAGGGCAGCGTGATCCGGGTGGTTAAGGGGTATGCCTCCCTGGAAGGAAGTCTGACCTTTAAAGAAAATACGGACACCTACCAGCGTGAGATCCTGGGTCAGCTTATGTGGGAATCACCAGTTTCTGTTTTAAAGGTGAAGGTCCGCGGGCAGGACGCTGCATTTTATGTGAGAGATGAAGCAGGAAAACAGACTGTAGCTGCGGAACATGTGGACTGCAGCTTCCTTGGATTTGAAACCTCGGGAGGAATGCTCGGAACCTGTGTGGGAATGTTCGCAAGCGGAAACGGCAGGGATTATGATGAATATGCGGCTTTTGACTGGTTTGAGTACAGGGGACTAGAATCAGACAAACTGATTTCTATGTGATGCCCGGAATTGCCCGGGCGTCATATCCACATGCTTTTTAAACAGCATATTAAAATTATTGATATCATGGATACCTACGGTATGCGCAATCTTGTTGACCGGTAGATCCGTGGTGGATAATAAAGACTTTGCCTTTTGTATCCGCAGCTGGATCAGATATTCACGGGGAGAAAATCCAATATGTTTTTTAAATTCCCTGGATAAATGATATTTACTGACACCTGAAAACTCCGACAGAAAATCCAGCGTCAAATCCGTTTCAAAATGCTTTTCCATATATTTTTTGGTCAGCAGAATATTCTCCGGTGTTGTTGTATACTTCCTGCTTTGCTCATAAGAGGTCTGCAGGAGCGCTGTCAGCATCTGTGTGATGCAATCCGAAACCATCCAGTCCAGATGCGGCTGCGCAGAATTGTATAATGCCAGCAGCTGCTCCAGTGATTTCTGATACGTTCCGTCAGGAGATGACGTAAAAACAGGAGAGCCATTTTTACAGTATTCCTTGTAGCATTCCTTCATCTGCCGTCCGTTGATGTAAAGGATGCTGTATTTCCAGAACATGTCAGCTACATAGGAATAAGGCAGGGAGCAATCCAGGAAAATCCCCTTGCCTTTCGTTAAGGTATAGTTTTTGCCCAGATAATCAACAGTGCCTTCCCCTTCATAGGTATACAGGATCATATAGGTATCCTGCCTGGAATTCCGCATTGTAAATGCACCCGGATTCCAATGTACAAGGAAAAAGTCTTCCATATAATATAGATTTTCCAGTGCGTATTTTGTGCTGGGCGGCTTGATAAATGTAACGGAGGAACCGGGGGACAGAAAATTCTCATCATCAGCATAGACGGCCTGTTTACTGATGTCATATGTGGAACAGATGGAAAAAGGGATCTTATGAAACATGCTGCAGCCTCTCCTGTTCTTAAAGTGCTGAGGCTTGTGTCAAAAAGCCAACACTCCAGTTGGTTTGCTTTGAATCTCAATATACGAAATTATACCATATACTGCGGACAAATTCAAAGTAAAAAGGACGGTTTTCTATATATTTCCCATTCAAAAAGAGATATTCTTGAAATAAGCAAGGGAGGAATGCTATGGCATCTTATAGAAAGCGGAGGTTAAAATCATGGAATACTATGTAGATAATTCAGTAACAAGAAGTGGCGATGGAAGCCCGGAACACCCATTCAAAACGATTCAGGCAGCTGCAGAGATTGCAGTGGCGGGTGATATGGTATTCGTTGCCCCGGGAATATACCGTGAATACGTGAACCCAAAGAGTTCTGGTACTGCGGATCACAGAATCACATACCAATCTGTGGAAGCTGGAAAAGCTATTATCACTGGTGCAGAGGTGGCAGCAAACTGGAAAAGAATAGATGGTAATGTATGGTTCATGTCCGTTTCAAACGATATATTCGATTCTTATAATCCATATACCACTTTGGTAAAAGGAGACTGGTTTGAAGAGGCATATGTCGCCCATATAGGAGATGTTTTCCTGAATCATAAGTCCATGTATGAAGTTACAGATTTGGAAAAGGTTTATCATCCGGTACGTTCCTTCACTTCTTGGGATGGAGATTTTTCTGTTTACACCTGGTATACAAGGCAGAACAAAGAGGAAAACACTACAGAATTTTTTGCGAATTTCGGTGAGTTTGACCCTACACAGGAAGAGGTGGAAATTGCAGTGCGTAAGAATTGTTTCCTTCCAAAAGAAGAAGGGATTGGGTATATCACATTATCAGGATTTACCGTACGTGAAGCTGCAACACAGTGGGCGCCTCCAACAGCATATCAGGATGGAATGATCGGACCGCACTGGTCAAAAGGATGGATCATTGAAGATTGTGAAGTATACGAATCAAAGTGTTCAGGAATATCACTGGGAAAATATCTTCAGCCACAGAATGAGAACAAATGGACAACCTGGAAACTAAAGAATGGAACACAGACGGAACGTGAAGCAATCTGCCAGGCTTCTTATGAAGGATGGAATAAAGAACATATCGGAGGGCACATTGTCCGCCGCTGTAATATCCACCACTGCGGACAGACTGGTATTGTAGGTCATCTAGGGGGTGTATTTTCACGGATCGAGGATAATCATATTCATCATATCAATAATAAACAGAACCTTGCAGGAGCCGAAATAGGTGGAATCAAGATGCACGCGGCGATTGATGTGATCATTCGAAGAAATCATATCCATAATTGTACCCGCGGAATCTGGTTGGACTGGCAGGCACAGGGAACCAGAGTGACACAGAATTTGTTTCATGATAACTGCCTTTCCTTCCCCTTTGAAACGAGGGAGTGGGAGGAGATGCTGCCGATTGTCGGCACATTAGGGGAAGATATTTTTGTGGAAGTCTCCCATGGACCTACATTGATCGACAATAATATTCTCCTGTCGGATCGTGCGCTGAAACTTTGTGCGCAGGGAATCGCAGTTGTGCACAATCTGATCGCAGGCTCGTTAGCAGCGATCGGTCTTGGCGCCAATAACGGAAGCTCTGCACTTCCTTCTCCGAGATACACCCCTTATCATGTGGTACATGGTACGCGGGTTGCCGGATTTATGACGATTCTTCATGGTGATACAAGAATATATAACAACATTTTTGTGCAGAAGAAGGACATCCATCCTTTTAAATGGGTAATGCAGCAGTTTGCGGAGGATAACAAAGAAACGATTGATTTTGATGATGGGAATTTCAAGGTAGGAACATTCCCATACAATCACTATCCGGACTATGCGGCCTGGGAAGATATGATTGTGAATTATCAACCTGGAGGGATATTTGGAGGCGGCAGTGATCGTTACTATTCCTATCTGCCTGTATGGAGCAAGGGGAATCAGTATTTTAACGGAGCAGTACCGATGGACTGCGAGACAGATGCCCACGTAGATACAGAGCATGAAATTGAGATCAACCTGAAACAAACCGATGAAGGATGGAAGCTGGAAACGAATCTTTATGATTTTGTCAAAGAACATACCTGCAGCTGCATATCCACAGAAACCCTTGGTATGGCATTTGAACCGGAACAGAAATTTGAGAATCCGGATGGATCTCCAATTATCTTTAATATTGATTACTTTGATCAGCACAGAGGCCTGTATCCGACATCTGGTCCCGTGGAAAATGGAGAGAAAATCAAGGAGGTAAATAAATTATGTTAGTAACTTTAAATGAGGTGATGAAGATCGCGGAAGAAAAAAAGATTGCGGTGGGATCTTTTAACACGCCCAATCTGGAAAGCCTGCAGGCCGTGATCGGGGCGGCAGAAGAGTTAAATCTTCCGGTGATTATTCAGTTCGCACAGTGCCATGAGCCGTGGATCCCGTTGGACTTGATCGGTCCGATCATGGTAGAGGCGGCAAAGAAAACATCTGTGCCGGTCTGTGTTCATCTGGATCACGGTGAGACCCTGGAATATCTGGAGAAAGCGCTGGAGATCGGATTTACCGGAATCATGTATGACGGCTCGATCCTGCCCTATGAGGAGAATCTGCAGAACACCAAAAAAGCGGTTGCCATGGCGGCAAAGACCGGGGCTTCCGTGGAGGCTGAGCTGGGCAGTATGGGAAAAAGGGAATCCGGCTCGGGAGAAGCTGGCGGGGACGATACGAAGATTTATACCGACCCCGGGCAGGCAAAGGAGTTCGTGGAAGCAAGCGGAATCGACGCGTTGGCCTGTTCCTTTGGGACGACCCATGGAATCTATCTGACCACGCCGAAGCTGGATTTCGAAGTGGTAAAAAAAGTACGTGATTTGACCGGCAACATTCCGGTCGTGATGCATGGCGGCTCCGGGGTAAGCCGGGAGGATTACCATAAGGCAATCCAGGCAGGCGTGCGGAAGATCAATTATTTTACCTATATGGATAAGTCGGGAGGAAATGCGGCAGCGGAATATTTGAAATCGCTGAATACGGAAGAACCGGTATTTTTCTCATCCATATCCATGGCGGCAAGAGACGCGATGAAGGAAAATGTAAAAGCAGCAATGAAGATGTTCGCGTTAGAGTAGCAGGTTTGCAAAAGACAGATTGGTATTGGGATGAATGTGTAAGTTGACTGCAAAAGCAGTTACAGAAATAGTGAAAAAACAGGAGGACAAAACATGAGTGAGATCAAAGCAACAGCAAAAGTAGCGGTATTGACAGGAGAGAAGAAGATTGAGGTACGCAAGCTTCCGGTGCCGGAGATCAATGATGATGAAGTGCTGGTAAAGGTGGAGGGCTGCGGCATCTGCGGAACAGATGTCCATGAGTATAAAGGAGATCCGTTTGGATATATCCCGATCCAGTTAGGGCATGAAGGAACCGGAACCATTGTGAAGCTTGGAAAGAATGTGACAGCAGATTATTCGGGAAAGCCCTTGAATGTGGGAGATAAGATTGTGACAGGCCTGAAACCCTGCGGCGTCTGTGATACATGCAAAAAAGATCCGGAGCATATCCATCTGTGCGACGGCGGGGAAATCTTCGGCCTTCTTCCGGGGGAGGAGCATTTTTTCAACGGTTGGTTCGGAGAGTATATCAAGATCAATGCGGGCGGCGTGATCTTTAATTTCCAAGCATTAGGTCAAATCCACCGCCTTTAGGCGGTAGAGCTTTAGCGTCATTTTCTTTTCTGCAAGGTAGTGATATAATAAGCGTACTGTGCAAGGAGGAATGAAAAATGG
>JAAVYD010000128.1 GCA_022790955.1 Bacillota bacterium | reverse complement strand
TAAAATCCCCAGGGCCGCGCCCCGGGGATTCATCTCCCGCTGGGCACAGCCCTGGTAAAGCCCCTGGCGGGCAGCGGCCTCCAGCACCCTGGAAGGCGGCATAAGCTGTGTCCCTGTCACCGACACCCCCCACAGGAACCCGGAGAGGAACCAGTACAGCGCCCCGCCGCAAAGCGCCCCCAGCAGCAGCCCCTTCCGGGCCTCCAGCCTGTGGATCAAAAAGGGGGCACCCCGCTTTTTCAGCAGGCGGGGCCTGGACCCGCTGCGCCTGTACACCCCCCGCAGCTTTTTGTATTCCCGGGCCTTTATCCGGGCCACAGGCAGCCCCTCCCGGCGGCGGTAGCCCCAAAGCCCGATGCGGCTTTTGGCAGTTATGTTAAAAAATCGGGGGCCATCCCCCTCCACCTGAAATTCCGCATACCCTGAAAGCAGATGAAACACCTTTTCCAGCAAAGCACCCAGCCCCTTCCCTATACCATATATTCCACCTGGGAAATAAATCCCTCTATCACAGCGGAGTTCTCTGTCAGCCTGCGCAAAGCCAGATCCCGACCCCCAAAGCGTACAGTGAGCCTGCCCGCCCGCAGGAGGATTTTTTCCGCGTCGTAGTCAATAATGCCGTCGCAGCCGTCCACCACAGCGGAGCGGTTGCCTGTAAGCGTAATCAGCGTGCCGCCTTTCCCCTGCTCCATGCCATCCCTCCCAAAAGTTTTTTTGCCGTCGGGTAATAATATGTGTGGCAGGCGGCATGTATCCCCGGTTTTTCCCATATCCTGTAGATGGACAAAGGAGGGGTTCTTAATGGAAATGGCGCGCAGGCTGTGCAGGCGGATACCGGGGGTGCTGGGGGCTTTGGGGGTGCTTCTCCTGGCCATGGCCCTGCTGTCCTTCCCGGAGGAGGTAAAGGACGGGGTGCGGGCAAGCGTGCTGTACTGCCTGACAGCCCTCATCCCTTCCCTGTTCCCCTTTATGGTGCTTAGCTGTCTTATGGTGCAGTCCGGGGCTGGGGAGCTGCTGGGCAGGCCCCTGGCCTTCCCCACCCGGTGGGGCTTCCGCCTGCCGGGGTGCTGCGCCGCCCCTGTTATCATGAGCTTTTTAGGAGGATACCCTGCCGGGGCCCGCAGTGCGGCACTGCTGCTGGAGCAGGGGAAAATCACCCGGGAGCAGGCCGGGCGCATGATGCTTTTCTGCGTGAACCCCGGCACAGCTTTTGTGGTCACCTATTTGGGGGGCGGCGTGCTGGGCAGCTACCAGGCCGGCTGGCTGTTGTTTTTCTCCGTCACCCTCTCCGGCCTTTTGCTGGGCCTGCTTTCCGGCCTGCGGGGAAAAATCCCCCCGAAAAAGCAGGAGGCCCGCCCTATAAAAATAGGGGGGGCGCTGGTGCGCTCTGTCTCCGGCGCAGCCCAGAGCGTGCTTATCATGTGCGCCTGCATTGTAAGCTTCGGCGCCCTCTCCACCCTGCTGCACGCCACAGGAGCTTATCAGGCCCTGGTCCGGCTGCTGGACGCCCAAAGCTTCCTCACGCCCCTGGAAACAGCGGCGGCCCTCTCCTTCCTGCTGGAGGTTACCGGCGGCGTGGGGGATGCAGTCCGGTTCCACGCTGGCCTGCCCTTATACGCCTTTGGCCTGGCCTTTGGCGGGCTGTGCGTCCATTTGCAGGTGTTCGCCATGTTCCCCGGGGAGTTCCCTTTGAAAAAGTGGCTTTTCTTCCTGTTCCGGCTGATCCACGGGCTGCTTTCCGCAATCTGCTGCCAGCTTCTGTGCAGGCTGCTGCCCGGGGGAACCCTGGAAACTGCCGCGCCCATAGGGACTGTGCAGGCCTTTTCCGGCACAGCGGCAGGCGGGCTTTCCCTGCTTCTGCTCTGCGCCGCCTTTTTGGTGGCTGTGGGCAAGGAGGGAAATAAGAAGCTGCACCAATAGGTCCCTGCACAAACCTTTTCGGGAAATTTAGTGGGCTTCTGTAAGTTTTCATGAAGAGTGAGAAACCCAGGACGGGCCTATTTTTCAACATGAAAAAATGTGGAAAACTCCGGGAAACGGCTTAAATACTAGGTTTTTCGCGGAAAACCGTTTGCATATTGGTGGAAATTTTGCAATCTCGCAAAATGGGATTGCAAAATTTTTTTGCCCGTTTTTGGCCCTGAAATGGCCTGCGCCGTCCCAACCCGCCAATCGTAAAAAAGCACCTTTTCAGACCGTTTAATTTTTGCGCAAAACCTTTTAAGAAACCGCACAAACCTAGCATTGGTGCGGTTTAAGCGGCTTTTAAGAAAATAACAACAGCCCTTTAAGCAAACGCACACAAACGCCGCTTAAAGGGCTTGTTTTTTGCTTTTAAGCGAAAACAGCCCCGACAAAATCTGTCGGGGCTAAGAAAACGTGTCGGCGCTTAGAAAACACTAGGTTTTTGGGGTGTTTTGTCCAGGAGAAAACTTTTCAAAATGTCGGCGCTGATTTTTATTATCACTCAAAAAATCTGGACGCTTAAACGGCTTCTAAAAGCCCGGAGGTACTCCCCGTTTTGCAGAGTACCTCCTCTCAAATATCAGCTAGGGTGTCCATAAAATAGACCCCCTTTCCATACCTAGAAGGGGGTGGTAAAACGCCACCCCCCTATTTGTGCTACGAGGGGTGAACGCTACATCCCTTTGGCGAGCAGACTTATGCAGTTTTTCTATAAGGATATGACCCTAACTTCCGGGTAGGCTCATCACATTTCTAGAGGGGGTCGTATTTCACGACCCCTCTAGCGTTTTTATGTTCAAAGGGTGTAGATTAGACTTACACCCTTTGAATGGGTTCGGCGCTTTACCGACCCCTAGGTGGGTAGATTGCACCACCCCCACCTAAAGGGCGTGTCACAAGGGTGATCACCTTTTGAGCACCCCAGCTGGAAATAGGGCAAAGGGGTGAACACAAAGAACATCCCCTTACAAATGGAAAAACACAAAGGGTGTCCATAAGAATGGACATCCAAAAGATGCCCTAACAATTTGTTGGGACATAATGATTCAGTAAATGTCAGAGACCCCGTCATGTTTCGTGACCCCGTCTCCATTTTTTGTTCCCAGC
Source organism: Bacillota bacterium (assembly GCA_022790955.1). Classification (GTDB taxonomy): domain Bacteria; phylum Bacillota; class Clostridia; order Peptostreptococcales; family Anaerovoracaceae; genus JAAVYD01. The sequence continues at coordinate 1,460 of JAAVYD010000128.1, read as the reverse complement.
GGGTATACGTCACTCTCCGTACACCTAATGGGCTTAGAGCAATAGCATAAAAGCGGGAAAAAATCCCGAAAAGCGGGATTCTGTCCCAAAACTGTCACAAGCCGAAAAACTTGTGATATCTTGGTGTTTGTTTGGTACAAATGTAGTTATTCGGGAACAAAAAAAGCCTTTTGGAGCGCCTCTGCATAGCTTTTCATAGCAGTATCCCGTGCCTGCTGGGGCCGTGTTTCTGGATCAATATCCTCCCCAGCTCCAGCGCAGACATCTATGCAGCGTGTAGTGGCTGCAAAGACGGCTTGGATTAGTTCCATGGCCGCCGCCCGCTGGCGGGTATCCTTTATCTTTAGGATATGGCCTAGCTCCACCAAAATATCAAAGGTGTGTTTTTGCTCCGAGGCGGCACACTCTTTTAGTAGATCATTCAGCCCAGCAAGCTATACTGACATCCGGCTTTGGGAGCATGAAGGTGAGGATGTATTTGTTGCCCCCTACAAAGGTCTTCTGTGGGTTTGGAAATGGAATAAGATGGTTTTGACTACCATCCCAATGCGACCTGTGCATGGGCAACAATAAATGCTGATTTAGTCGATTTTAAGGGGCACAAAGAAGGTGGAACAATGGAGCCTCGTCTTACAACAAGAGAAGTAGCCAAGCTTTATAACAAAGATGAAAGAACCATCCAGCGTTGGGCAAAAAGCAATAAACTGAAAGCCGACTGTGTTTATAATCAGTTCAATTCCCCTGAGTATGTGTTTTCAGTTGAGGACTTAGATAAACCTATACAAGAAAAATACTTTGCCCAGGTAAAGGCCAGTTTGCCAAAGACGGCTAAATCTATCAGCAAAAAGGGCAAGGCCTTTGACCACTACTCAGACAGCGAACGCCAGGAAATTATGTGGTGGGAAAAGACCCTCAAGGAGTGGCAAAACTACCGTGACCGCTACCCAGGTGATAAAGCTGAGGCCGATGACAAGTTTGTTGCTCTTTGCGCTAAAACCAATCCAGAGCACACTTTTTCTGTAAAGACGCTTTACCGAAAAAAGAAGATGCTAGAAACGGAGGGGCCAGAGGCCCTTATTGACAAGCGCGGCAAGGGCCGCAAGGGAAAAAGTAAGATCACCGAGGAAATGCGGCAGACGTTTTTAAGCTACTACCTGGACGAAGCTCAGCACCCCATCCAAAAGTGCTATGAATATACCCGGCTATACTTCCAGGAAACGGCCCCGGAACTGGTGGCGGATATCCCCACCTATTCCACATTCTGGCGCATGGTGCAGAACGATATACCTGAGCCCATGGAAGTGCTGGGGCGGCAAGGGCAAAAGGCTTTCCGCGACCGCTGCGCCCCCTACATACACCGTCTATATGAGGAAATGGCCAGCAATGAGTGGTGGGTGGCGGACAACCACACCTTTGACGTTATCACTCAGGGCGAGAACGGCCAGCTCCATCGTCTGTAC
>JAAVYD010000017.1 GCA_022790955.1 Bacillota bacterium | reverse complement strand
GTGGCAATGGCTATGGCGAAGGGTACGTACAGCCTTATTACGCCGAAAGTTATAAACGTTAAGCTCACGGGGAAATTAAGACCGTGGGTTGCGGCAAAGGATATTATTTTATACGTGCTTCAACAGCTTTCCGTTAAAGGGGGCGTGGGCAAGATCGTGGAATATACAGGCGACGGAGTAAAGACTCTTTCTGTTCCGGATCGCGCTACAATTACTAATATGGGAGCGGAATTAGGCGCGACTACTTCCGTATTCCCAAGCGACGAAAATACCAGGGCGTTTATGGAGCAGCAGGGCAGAGGCGCTGATTTTAAACCGTTATCAGCGGATGAAGATGCTGTATATGATGAAGTTTTAGAAGTAAATTTATCTGAACTTGAGCCGTTGGCAGCAAAGCCTCACAGTCCTGATAACGTGGACTCCATTAAAAATATCGGCAAGATAAAGATAAACCAGGTAGCCATAGGAAGCTGCACGAACTCATCGTATTCGGATCTCATGAAAGTAGCTGAAATTTTGAAGGGGAAAAAAGTAAACGAAGACGTAAGTCTTGTAATTTCACCAGGTTCAAGTAAGATTTTGAGCAAGTTAGCGTCAAACGGAGCTCTTGCCGATCTTATAGATGCGGGAGCAAGGATCATAGAAAACGCCTGCGGTCCATGTATAGGAATGGGACAGTCGCCTAAGTCCGGAGGCGTATCGTTAAGAACGTTCAACAGGAATTTTAAAGGAAGAAGCGGTACGAAAGACGCGGATATTTATCTTGTAAGTCCGGAAACGGCAGCTATTTCTGCAATAGAAGGAGTTCTTACCACAGGAATGGGCACGCCTCTTAATGAGATTGAAGCCGTGGATTTTGGATTTAACGATAATTTTATAGTTTATCCTAAGGATTCCACTAAGAGCAATACGCCTGTGGCGATGGGACCTAATATTAAACCGTTCCCGCTTAATAAGGCATTAGGAGATGAACTTAAAGCAAAAGTTGTGCTCTGCGCGGGCGATAATATTACAACGGATGATATTATGCCGTCGGATTCGAGGATACTGCCGTACAGGTCAAATGTTCCGCATCTGTCTAATTACTGTTTTGAAAATATAGATAAAGAATTCCCGCAGCGCTGCAAAGAGGCAGGAAACGGCGTTGTAGTGGGCGGCGAGAATTACGGTCAGGGTTCGAGCAGAGAGCATGCGGCGCTTGTTCCGCTGTATCTCGGCGTAAGATTTGTTATGGCGAAGTCTTTTGCCCGTATTCATCGTTCAAACTTGATAAACAGCGGTATTATACCTATGGTCTTTAAAGATCCTGAGGATTACGGCAAAATTTCGTTAAACGACGAGCTTGTGATAGAAAACGCAGTTTCACAGATAGAAAACGACGAAGTGACAGTTAAGAATCTTACTTCCGGCACAGAATACGTGATGGTTCCGGATCTTTCCGAACTCGAAAAAAATATGATAAAGCACGGCGGCAAGATTAATATGATAAAGGGAGAAGAGTAATAATGGGATATTTATTGGATTTTGAAAATCTTGTAAAAGAACAGCTTGAAAGAATCGAGATGCTTAAAAACGAGCCGGGTCCGATAGATTTTTCGGCGATAGATAAAATCATTATCGGATTTATCGACGGCGACGGTATAGGTCCCGTTATTATGAAAGAAACGCGCCGCGTGCTGGATAAGCTGCTAACTGATGATGTAGCCGCAGGAAAGGTGGAAATGCGGACGATAGAAGGATTGACGCTGGAAAACAGGATCGCTAAGAAAAATACTCTGCCTGACGACGTGCTGGAAAAGGTAAAGGAATGTCATGTATTCATGAAAGGTCCTACTACCACGCCTAATATGACTATGGATGCGCCTAACCTGGAGAGCGCTAACGTAGCGCTGCGCAGAGAGCTTGATCTGTTCGCTAACGTAAGACCCGTATCTATTCCGGAAATGGGAATAGACTGGACTTTCTTCAGAGAAAATACAGAAGGCGAATATATAGTAGGCAGCCACGGAGTAGAGCCGAGCGAAGATATGTGCGTAGATTTTAAGATAACTACTACTCAGGGAGCGGAAAGGATTGCTCGCATGGCTTTCGATTATGCTAAAGCTAACGGCAAGAACCGCATAGAGTGCGTAACTAAGGCTAATATCGTAAAAAAGACGGACGGTAGATTTCTTGAGGTCGTGCACAGAGTCGGCAAGGATTATCCAGATATCAGTGTTGAGGACTGGTACATAGATATTATGACTGCAAATCTAATAAATGAAGAAGTAAGGAAGGATTTTCAGGTATTTGTTCTCCCTAATCTTTATGGAGATATCATCACGGACGAGGCCGCTCAGCTCCAGGGCGGCATGGGAACGGCGGGAAGCGCGAACATAGGCAACAGGTACGCTATGTTTGAAGCTGTTTACGGAACCGCTCCAAGAATGGTGGAAGAAGGCATAGCCGATAAAGCGAGTCCTGAGAGCCTGCTGAAAGCAGCGGAGCTCATGCTCAGGCATATAGGTTTTGTTAATGAAGCCGACAGGCTTAAAAAGGCGGTATATACCGTTGCCAGAGATCCGAATATCCGTATGACTGGTACGAAAGAAGGAAGCACTGCAGTAGAGTTTGCAGATGAAGTTCTTAAGCTGCTGTAATGTGACATTGTTTGAATCGAAAAGCGCAGACGGTAAGTGTATTTCGTGATGTTGAGTATATTAACATTAATACAGTTTGAAGTATATCCGTCTGCATTACTTTAGGAGGAGAAGGAAATGTACTATAAAAGCGTACAGGACGATATAGCGGCGGGTCTTCCTTTGGCAATCAATATTTTTATAAAGCTCAGGGAAGATATTCTGCGTGGAAAATTGAAAAATGGCGAAAAACTTACTGAACAGCGCATATGCAACGAATATAATGTGAGCAGAACTCCTGTGAGAGAGGCTTTCAGGCTTCTTGAGCAGGAAGGTCTTATTACTATGATCCCGAACAGAGGCGCTTTTGTTACCGGATTTTCCGAACAGGATGTCGCCGATATGTATGATATGCGTAAGGTATATGAGGTACTTGCGTTTGAGTGGGCAGTCGAGCGTATAACGCCTGAAGAAATGGCGGATATAAAAAATTCCTACGAGCTTATGGAGTTTTATACTCACAAAAAAGAATACGCTAAATCGGCTGAGCAGAATATACATTTCCACGAACTTATTTATAAGGCTTCTCATAACAGGCTTTTGACTCAGGTTCTCACAAGTTATCAGTATTATACTAAACAGATTCAATATTCCGATGACGCCAATTACGATCATATGAACGATGTACTTGAAGAACATTACGAGATACTTCAGTCTTTGGAAAATAAAGATATAAAGCGGGGAATCGCTATCGTAAAAAAGCATCTTGAAGGTTCAAAGATAAGAGCCGGATACGGCGGGTTTGAAAGTAAGGATTACGACTTTTAGAGGTTGAGAGCATTTTAAAATTACTAACCCGTTGCGCTATTAAATGGGCTCGTTTTAGCAGTATTATAATCAATAAATAGTATTTAATGTTATCAGTAACGCAATATACTTCTAAATAATAAAAGTAATTTATAATAAAATTGAAAAATGGCTCAGTAGATGATCATACTATTATCAATTAATTCTGTATATTGTATTGATTTCTGTTGATGATACAATATATTGATATTGAGTGCCTAATTTTTATTAGCACAACGCGTTAATGTATTAATAATTAATAGAAGAATAGGATATCTAATCATGAATACGCTGAAAAATCAGGATGTGGAGCGGGTGCTTAATATTCTTGCAGATACATATCCGGACGCGGGCTGCGCTCTTGATTATGGAACCCCGTATCAGCTTTTGGTAGCCGTGACTCTTTCTGCGCAGACTACCGATAAAAAAGTTAATCAGGTAACCGAAGGTCTTTTTAAGTTGTGTCCAACAGCTGCCGAAATGTCGGAATTCGATAACGGGGAGCTTGAGCGTATTTTAAAACCCATCGGCATGTATAAGAATAAAGCCAAAAATGTGATAAATCTCAGCAGAATACTAATAGAGAAGTACGGTGGGGAAGTGCCTGATGATCAGGAGCTTCTTATGGAGTTGCCGGGAGTGGGCAGAAAGACGGCTAATGTGGTGATGTCCGTAGCTTTTGGTCATCAGAGGATAGCTGTCGATACTCATGTTTTTCGGGTGGCAAACAGGATAGGACTGACAGACGAAAAAGACGTACTCAATACCGAGCTTGCGCTTATGAAAGCTATACCCGAGGATCAGTGGACAGTGAATCACCATCGACTGATATGGCATGGGCGGAATTTATGTTCGGCGAGAAAACCGGACTGCGAAGATTGCCCGCTGAACGGGATATGTCTGAAGAAAATGTAGACAGATATAAGTCTGCTGCGGTAAAGATTAAAATTATTAATATTTTACATGAAAGGAATTAAGAATACCTATATGGGAAGCAATATGATGTTTTACGGATGCGATGTATCGGAACTTGCAAAAGAGTACGGTACGCCGCTGTATGTGATGTCTGAGGATGATATACGGGCAAGATGCAGGGAGATCAAGTCTGATTTTATAGATAAATACGAAAATACACGCGCTGTTTTTGCGAGTAAGGCGTTTCAGACGTTGGAAATGTGCAGGATAGTAAAGTCGGAAGGGCTTGGTCTGGACGTGGTGTCCGGAGGCGAGATTTACGCTGCGCTTAAAGCGGGTACGGATCCCGAAGATATGGTATTTCACGGAAATACCAAGAGCAGACGGGAGCTTGAGGAAGCTCTTAACGCAGGAGTGGGCACCATAGTTGTCGATAATCTTTCCGAACTCGAACTGCTTAACGAGCTTGCTGCGGGAGCAGCAAAAAAGCCGGAAATCCTGCTCAGGGTTACGCCGGGAGTTGACAGCCATACACATGAATATATTTCCACAGGGCAGAAGGATTCCAAATTCGGATTCAGTGTGGAGGAAGTCGCGGATACAGCGGCAGAGATGGCTATTAACGCTGAAAACGTTGATTTTAAAGGCGTGCATTATCATGTAGGATCTCAGCTTCACGATAATACATCCCATATTATGGCAACGGATATTATTCTTAATATGCTTGGCGGACTTAAAGAAAAGTACGGTTTTATAGCCAGGGAAATAAATTGCGGCGGCGGATTTGGCGTTCATTATGCAGGCGATCCAAAGCGCACAGAGGCAGCGTATTTTTTAGATCCCGTTATGGAAAAGATAAACGCTTTTTATGAAGCAAGCGGCGACGCGCGTCCGCTCGTTACTATCGAGCCCGGCAGGTGGATCGCTGCGGAAGCAGGTATTACTGTTTACGAAGTCGGTTCTGTTAAAACAAACGCAGCCGGTCGGGTATGCATAGGTATTGACGGAGGTTTTCCTGATAATCCGAGAGTTGCTTTATATAATGCGGAGTACGAAGCGGTTGCAGTAGAAAAGGCTGATCAGCCGTGCAGCGAGAAGGTTACAATAGTGGGCAAGTGCTGTGAATCGGGAGATATCCTGATCCGCGATATCATGCTGCCGGAACTCGAAAGAGGAGATCATGTAGCTGTTTTATGCACCGGCGCGTATAATTATTCTATGGCAAGTAATTATAACAGAGTGCCGCGTCCTGCTGTCGTTATGGTATCTGAGGGTAAGGCGAGGCTTTCAGTTAAGCGGGAAACATACGAGGATCTTATAAGCAGAGAATTATAAAAATATAAGACTGGCGGTAGATATTATTTTAATGCTGGATATAGTTTATTATTTATATATTAATACTATATGCGGTATTGATAATATTTCCGGCAGTTTTTTATTTAGAATTTGCGCTAAGATAAAATTTAAATTTCAAAGCTTTGAGTTATTTTGCAGTGTATATAATCATCTTTTTCTTTGAATAAAACATTATATTTATAAATTAATAAAAAATTAACAGTATGGATTTTCCGCTTTTTCTGCTTAAATTAAGAAAAAATGGGGTAGATATTTGTTATAGAGGAATTGCAGAAAGCAGGCCGATAGTATTTTTCAGTAACTTAGGGATTTAAGTAATGGTAAGAAATTGTAGGATAAAAAATATTAAAGTACATGATATTAAATATTTAACAAAAGGCATAGCTTTTATATTGCTTGGAATTTTATGAAAGGATTTGAATTTAAAACGGTTTTGCTGATTCTTATGATCGGGTTTAATGATATAAGCATTAGTATATCGTATAAAAGGTCTGCAGAATATAAGATATAGGATCTTGATAAAAGAAATCGCTTTATAGAATTAAAATCAAAGAGCGCAGCGTGCAGGATGACGCAGTTCATATGAGAAATGACCTTGTTGTTATTTATAATTATGGGCGGAATATCCGGCGACGACAGGTTTATATTGATGAGCGTAGCTGCTGCATTTTGTTTTTCGATGTCCATACTTGCTGAGTGTGCAGCTGAAATATATTATGAAAAAAGATATTAGTATATATTTCTTGACTATTAGAATTTAAAATACGCTGCAATTTGAGAAAGTATGGTAAAATAAGTTTAAAAGTGTTAAAATACAAATAAGATAAATGCAGCGTAAAGCTGAATGAAATAATACTTTTCGTATAGAAAGGAAGATTATAATGAGCAGAATTATTACGATTGGTCGTGAATTTGGAAGCGGCGGACGTGAACTCGGACGGCGTTTGTCAGAGATATTGGAGATTCCGTATTACGATCAGGAGATTATCGCCGAAATATCGAAATCCACATCGCTTCCGGAACAATACGTGCAGAGAGTAATGGAACATCGTCCTATTGCATCTTTTCCAATACATATCGGCAGGAGTTTCTATCCTGTTGAAAATCCTATCATGCAGCAGGGTATAGAGATTTATCAGGAACAGAGCCGAATTATAAGAGAAATGGCTGAGAAATCAGACTGTTTATTTGTAGGAAGATGTGCGGATTATATTTTGAAAGATATGAATCCTTTCAGAATTTTTGTGTACGCGAGCATGAACAGTAAGAAAAAAAGGTGCAGGGATAACGCAAGAGCAGATGAAAAGCTCACGGATAAGGAACTTGAGAAAAAGATTATCGGTATAGATAAAAACAGATCTAAATATTATGAGTTCTATACGGATCATATCTGGGGCGACAGGCTGAATTATGATTTATGCGTTAATACAACTAAAATGGACATAAAAGAGATGGCTCAGGCGGTAGCCAATCTGCTTTCTTAAATTTTATGAATGAAAAAATATACAGATTTGAAGCAATTATAAAAAAAGTGCCGGATATAGACGGCGCTTATATTGAATTTCCGTATGATGTGAAGTCTGAATTCGGAAAAGGCAGGGTAAAAGTACGTGCTTTTTTTGATGGCGTTGAGTACAATGGAAGTCTGGTGCGAATGGGAACAGAAAATCATATCATCGGAGTAAGAAAGACCAACTATTAAAAGTCAAGTAGATCATTGTAAAAATCAAAAGAAATTTTCATAGGAAAAAAGAGCATGACAAAAAGACCTGCTGTCAGGCAGGCTGAAAAGGGAAAAGGATTTAAGCCTTTGGAACGTAAGGCTGATTG
>JAAVYD010000016.1 GCA_022790955.1 Bacillota bacterium | reverse complement strand
TTCGTCACGCCGTATTTTTCAGCGTATTTGATAAGTGATAGACGATACCTAATATCTTGTGTTATATTAGCCATGTGGGGATGCTCCTTTGCTTATTTTTTGTTTGTGGTGATTCAAATATAACACAAAGAGAGCGTATCCTCGCTTTTTAATTATTCAGATGTAACACATGTATTGTAATCCTACAAAATGATCTGAAATAATATAGTTCGAGTGTATTGCAAATGAAAACCGTATATGCTATAATTATAACTGATAGGAATGATATTATAATATCCATGAAATACAAAGCAAAAACCCCGAGTGAGCCGTACTCGGGGTTTTCTATTCTCATTTTATGTACGGCAGAGCTTACAGCCGCAGGTCAGTTGCCAGTTATTTATCTCCGTCTAACCATTTGATGATGAGATGGCATACCACATCAGCCGTAACGGTAACGAGGAATGATACTACCCATTCCATGAAATACACCTCCCTTCTGTTATCAGTATAGGGGATGGCAACATGAATATTTTACCATATTAGGCGGGAAAATGGAATAAAAATACATAATATATATTTTTTTTGAAGATGTATTAAAAAACTTGCTGCTGTTCGATGCTTTCGATTTGTTTACAATCAACGAGAAAATGCATATAATAATCAGTGTAGGTCAAAAATTAGTCCGAAAAATTCTGAGAGTTTATGGTATGAGAAGGTTTCGGGAATTTTAGTATACGGGGCGTTCCCGGAGGGTTAAGTGAATAATATTAATTTTTTATATAATGAAATTTTAAATATAATAGGTGATAAAAATCGGGTTCTAAAAGAGGTTCCTCTGAGTGAGCATACGACTTTTAAGATAGGAGGACCTGCTGATATAATGGTTTTTCCGAAGTCTGCAGATGAGCTGCGCAGGCTTACTGAATTTTTACGCAGCGAGAAATTTCAAAATAGTGGATCAAAGAAAGACGCTCAGCAGAGCGCAAATTATTTTATTATAGGAAACGGTTCAAATCTGCTCGTCAGAGACGGCGGGTTACGCGGAGTCGTTATTAAAATAGGAAGCGGAATGTCGGAAATTAAAACAGAAAGTGAAATACTTACGGTTCAGGCGGGGGCGCTTTTGTCTGCAGCGGCGGCTGAAGCTGCGAGAGCTTCCCTTACGGGTATGGAATTTGCTTCCGGGATTCCGGGCAGTTTCGGCGGCGCTGTATTTATGAATGCAGGAGCTTACGACGGAGAAATGGCGCAAATAATAGAAAGCGTCACTGCGCTTATGCAGGATGGAACTATAAGAAAATTTAAGAAAGATGAAGTAGATTTCGGATACAGACATAGTGTATTCTGTGATATAGGCGGCATAATCCTCGAAGGAGAGATACGGCTGAGGAAGGGAAATTCAGAAAAAATACGGGAAAAAATGAAAGAATTGTCAAAGAGGCGTACAGATAAGCAGCCTTTGAGTTATCCCAGTGCAGGAAGTACATTTAAAAGACCTGAGGGTTATTTTGCAGGAAAGTTAGTTGAGGATTCCGGATGTAAGGGTCTAAGTCTGGGCGGCGCGCAGGTATCTCCAAAACACGCGGGATTTATAGTGAATACAGGTAATGCAAAGGCGCAGGACGTCATTGATCTTATAAAATTAGTTCAGATGCGCGTGAAAGAAAAGTTCGGCGTAGATTTGGAAACCGAGGTAAAAATAATAGGAGAGTGATATTTTTTTATTAGAGAAATATCGTTTAAGATTCCTGTATAATGATGAAGCAGTCTGTTTTTGATCAATAATTAAATTATAAGCAGGCTTTGATATAAGGTTTTTATTAATATTATAATAGCTGTGTTTTTTAAAAAGTATGCAGCGAGAAATAAAAATAAGGAGGATAGTATAGATGCGTTTAGGCGGGCGCGTCATACAAAGATAGATATGTACGACAGGCTGAAATTTGACTGGCATACTCATACCGTTTATTCTCATGGTAAAGGTACGATAGAAGAAAACGTAAAGCGAGCAAGAGCGTTGGGATTGGAATCCATAGCTATTACGGATCACGGTCCGGGTCATTTCGGATACGGCTTTAAGCGTACGGATATACCGAAAATGAGATCGGAAATTAAAAATATCAGCGAGCTTTATCCCGATATAAAAATATACATGTCTGTTGAAGCGAATATTATAAACGAATCCGGCGAACTCGACGTAAAACCGGAGGAATTTGAAGAATACGATTTTGTAATCGCGGGATATCATTTTGGGACGCTTGGCGATAGCAAAGCTGGTTCTCTCATTCTTCACGGTAGAAATCTCGCTGCAAGTCAGTTCAGACACTATTCTCAAAAGCTCGTAGAGAAAAATACCGAGTTGGTGGTGAACGCATTGAGAAAAAATAAAATAGTTACGCTTACACATCCGGGAGATAAAGGCGAAGTAGATATAGATGAAGTTTTTAAGGCCTGTGAAGAAACAGGTACATGGTTAGAGATCAGCAATCGCCATCGTCAGCTTACAGTAGAGGAAATAAAGCGCGCGGCTAAGTATGATGTAAAATTTGTAATAGGGAGCGACGCTCACGAATCTATAAAAGTCGGAATGTGCGAGAACGCTTTGAGCAGAATAAAAAAATCGGGACTTGATCCCGCAAGAGTTGTAAATTTGATATAATTAATGCATATAAATGCATCAGGCGGTTTCATGCCGGAAACAGCATTATAATAAAATATACAGCATAATAATATACAGATAGATTTAAGAAACAGGTGACAGTTTATGAAGGTATTGATAGTGACCGGATTGTCCGGTGCAGGAAAGAGCAACGCAATAAAATATCTGGAAGATATGGGATATTATTGTATAGATAATATGCCTCCAGCGCTTTTGGGTTCTTTTATGTCTTTGGAATCTCAAGATAAGATAGATCTTGAAAAAGCGGCTTTTGTTATGGATATAAGAGGGCGTGCATTTTTTAACGATCTTGAAAAAGCTCTTGAAGAGCTTAGAGCAGAAAACAAGGACTTTAAGGTTCTGTTTTTGGAGGCTACCGACGATGCTCTGGTAAGACGTTTTAAAGAAACCCGCAGGGTGCATCCTTTAAGCGACGGCGGAACCAGCTCGGACGCTATCCAGAAAGAAAAGAAGATGTTGGCTAATATAAGAGAGAACGCGGATTTCATCATAAATACTACAGATCTTAAACCTATGGAGCTTCAGAACAGGCTTCAAGAGATGCTCGCAGACGATGAAAACGACGGTTTTGTGATGACGATTCAGTCATTTGGATATAAGCATGGCATGTCCCTTGATGCAGATATAGTTTTCGACGTGAGATTTATTCCGAATCCATATTATATTAAAAATATGAAAGAACTTACAGGAAACGATAAAAAAGTCAGGGATTATGTTAATCAGTTTGAGGAAACGCAGGAATTTATAACGAGAGTAAGCAGTCTTATAGAATATCTCATACCATATTATATGAAACAGGGAAAAAGGAATCTTGTTGCAGCTTTTGGCTGCACAGGTGGTCAGCATAGATCAGTGTCTATGGCTAATGAGTTTTCGGATATATTTAATGCAAAGGGCAGAAAAGTAACGACTGTCCACAGAGACATTCTGAAGCGGTAAACAAAACATGCAAAGAGGGTCTGTATAACAGAGGAAGTTTGATATGCATATTAATGATATGAGTTTTAACAGGTATCCAGCTGCGGGAATAGGACCGAGAATAGCGGTCATTGGAGGCGGAACCGGACTTTCTACTATTCTTCGAGGGCTTAAAAAAGTAACGACAAACCTGTCTGCTATAGTGACGGTTGCAGACGACGGCGGCGGATCGGGCATGCTGAGGCACGATTTCGGTATGCTGCCTCCAGGAGATGTAAGAAACTGTATTTTAGCTCTGGCAGACGAAGAAGATATAATGGAGCATTTGCTTCAGTACAGGTTTAAAGAGGGCAGACTGAAAGGTCAGAATATGGGAAACCTTTTCATTGCAGCGCTTACGGATCTTTACGGCGATTTTGAGGTGGCTGTCCATAAGCTGCACGATATCCTCAGAATAAAAGGGCACGTGATTCCTGTAACTGCCGAGAATGTTGAGCTGGGTGCAAAGCTCGAAAATGATCATATCGTATGGGGTGAATCAAGTATTCCGAATGCGGTAAAAGAACAGCGCAGTCCAATACAAGAAGTTTTTGTAAATCCGCCTAAGCCTAAGCCTGTGCAGAGCGCAATAGACGCTATTTTATCTGCAGAGGTCGTAATACTCGGTCCCGGAAGCCTTTACAGCAGCATAATACCCAATCTTTTAGTTGATGGGATTTCAGAAGCTATAAGAGCCGCCGGGGCAATGAAGATTCTTGTATGCAACGTTATGACCCAATCAGGAGAAACGGATAATTATACGGTATCAATGTATGCGCAGGCGGTGGAAAAATATCTCGGTAAGGGAGTTTTAGAATATATTTTGATTAATAATCATGTGTGTACAGACGAAGAACTGCGCAGTTATCTTGATGAAGGAGTCAGCCAGATGTGCGCGGATGCGGATGACAGGATAAAACTTTCCGAGATGGGCATAATACCTATCGAGCATAATATGATCGAAGTGGGCGACAGCTATATAAGGCACGACGCCGAGAGAATAAGCAATATTGTTATGACATTAATACACGAATCATGATTTAAAAAATGCCGGCGTTATTTATGTTTTTTTGAATACATCGACAATACTGTTAATATAAAAGTGAGATTTATGTAAAATAACTGCTGACCTGTTACAGTTCGGCAGTTATTTTTTGAAGTTTCGATCCTGCATGAGTATTTTCTTAATGTTAAGGCAATACGCATATGGATCTATTTTTCATGCTTATTTCTTCTGGAAAGTAGCGCATTCAGTTTCGGAACTGCATGTGCAGCTTGAGAGCATTCCTGCCTGGCTTTCTACTTTAATAGAATCAGCTGTGCAGTAGTCCTGAGAATTGTAGGTACATTCGTCTACTTTACATTTTACGGTAGTTGATGTTTTATTCATAATCTTCACCTTTTACCTTTCTCGGCAATCATAATCATATGCGACCGGAGGTTTGCCGGTACGCCGGTCGAATATTATGATTAACAAAAAGACGAGATTTATTCATTTTGGAGGAAAAAATGTCTTTTTCATCTGATACAAAAAAAGAACTTACTCAGATAATACCTGAAAAAAAGTGCTGTATGTTAGCGGAGATCGCAGGATTTGCAAGGCTCAGCGGTTCTATCCGTCTTATGGGAGGAGGCAGGATGAACGTTTCGCTTACATCAGAAGATCCGGCTGTCGCAAGACTCATTAAAAAACTTATTCAGAATTATTTTGATACAGATACGAGCCTTGATATTTATCAAAGTTCGCCCATGCGGAAAGGAAATAAATACAGAATAACTTTCGACGACGGTTCTATCGGGGAACAGATGCTTAGAGAAACGGGACTTATGACAGTAAGAGAAGGCAGTAATGTTTTGGCAGAGGGAATTTCTTCGGATGTAGTAAAAAAACGATGCTGTAAACGTTCTTATTTGAGGGGAGCCTTTCTTGCGGGAGGTTCCGTAAGCCATCCGGAAAAAGGATATCATATTGAAATCGTCTGTAAGACGGAATATACGGCTGCGGACATTAAAAAGCTCATGAATGGGTTTGATCTTAACGCTAAAGTGATAGAGCGCAAGGGAAGTTATGTAGTTTATATAAAAGAGAGCGAACATATTGTGGATCTAATGAATATAATAGGAGCGTATAACCAGCTTTTAGAATTTGAAAATGTCCGTATATTAAAGGGAATAAGAAATACGGCGAACCGCATAGTAAACTGCGAAAACGCAAACATGGATAAATCCATAAATACCGCCAGCAGGCAGATAGAGGATATTAAGCTGATAGACAGCCGTATTGGGCTTTCAAATTTGCCGGACAGGCTTCAGAGCGTGGCGGTTTTAAGACTTGAAAATCCTGATATGTCCCTTAAAGAACTTGCGTCGCTTACCGATCCTCCGGTCAGCAAGAGCGGAGTAAATCACAGATTTAATAAGATAAACGAACTTGCGGACAGTCTTAGGAATGAATTGCAGGGCGGGAAAGCCTGATTGTTAAATAAACGGGAGAAGTATATGAATAATGATGTTTTCAGCAGTAATGAATTTTGCGGCTCGGCATCTGTTATAGTGATCGGCGCAGGTGCATCGGGATTAATAGCCGCTGCCTCAGCTGCACATCTTGGAACTGAAGTTATTGTAATTGAAGGAAACGACAAAGTAGGAAAGAAACTTTTAGCTACGGGAAACGGGCGGTGCAATTTTACGAATAAGCAATGCAGCGTTCAGAGTTTTAACGACAGTGGCGATGGTTTTGTAAAATCTGTTTTAAATAAATTTTCTGCTGCAGATGCTATAAAATTTTTTGAAAATATAGGCGTTTTGGCAAGAGAAGAAGACGAGGGACGCTGTTATCCGTATTCCGGACAGGCGTCTTCGTTGGTATCGGCTTTGCGCAGGCGTGCCGAACTTTTGGGCGTGCGTTTTTTGCTGGATGATGGAGCAGAGAAGGTTGGTTTCAGCGAGCAGAAAAATAATATTAATGAAAACAAATTTTATGTAAGATGCAGGTCGGGCAGGTTGTTTACGTGCAAGTCGATTGTAATCGCCTGCGGAGGCAGGGCAGGTCTGAAATTCGGAAGTACAGGAGATGGATACGGATTTTCAAAAACATTCGGGCATACTCTTGCCGCGCCGCGGCCGGGGCTCGTAGCCGTTGAGTCCAATGAAGATTTTATGCCTGCGCTTAAAGGTGTGAGAGCGAAAGCAAGGGTTATGTTGATGAAACAGGGTGTTGCCGTGGCGGAAGAAAGCGGCGAGGTACAGTTTACAGGAACCGGGATTTCCGGAATATGTATTTTTGATCTTTCCAGATTTATGAACGCTCCAAGACCTCCGGCAAAGAAAAAAAAGCATAAAAGTATAATAGAAATAAAAGATAATGAGTCGTACGAATATAATATAAGAGCAGATTTTGTTCCGGAAAAATCAGAAGAAGAAATTTACAATCTGTTGATTAAATTTATATCATGCGGCAGGGACGGTGCGGTAACTTTGGAAGCTAAAGACCGCCATCGTTTGGAGGAGATTATTTCCGGGATCGTTAATGTAAAACTTGCGGCAGTTATTTCAAACCTGGCGTTTCAGAATAATAAGAATGATGCGGTAAGGCAGGCTGCCAGGTTTATAAAAAATTTTAATATTAAAGTTTCTCATACCAAAGGCTGGGAAGACGCTCAAGTTACCTGCGGCGGGATCCGCCGAGAGGAAATAGATCCCGAAACCATGGAATCGAAAATTCAGTCAGGTCTTTATTTTTGCGGCGAAGTAGTAGACGTAGACGGAAAATGCGGCGGGTATAATCTTCAATGGGCTTGGGCGTCCGGAGTTGTATGCGGCAGGGCTGTAAGCCGTTAAAATTAATAAATTAATAAATTAATATATAAACTTGATAAAAAGTAATTAAGTTTTTTGTAATTCTTTCGTTAGAAAAAAATAATATATTATGGGGAATGCGGTCAGATTTATTTAAGAAATGCATAGTATATTAATACTTGGAGATGCAAATTTTTAAAGGGGTGATAAATTGCTGAGGATAACGCAAATAAGATTAAAAAGAAACGAACCGGTTACGGAGTTGCCGAAAAAAATAGGTATGGCGCTGAGGATAAAAAATTTTTCTCCTGTATCATGGAAAGTTGTTAAAGAATCCATAGATGCAAGGCGTAAACCTGATATATTTTTTATATATACTGTGGATTTTGAAGTTGACGATGAGGCGGCTCTGATGAAAAAATGCGGCGGTATGAAATCCGTCAATTTATCAAAGGTCACTGAAAAAAAGTACGATGTGCCTGTTTTTAATAGAGAAATATCAGAGGATATCAGACCTATCGTAGTGGGTTTCGGACCCTGCGGGATGTTTGCGGCGTTAATCCTGGCAGAAGCAGGGCTTCGTCCTGTCGTGCTGGAAATGGGCAGAAGCGTGGATGACAGGACGCGGGATGTAGAGCATTTTTGGGAAACCGGCGAACTGGATAAGATATCCAACGTTCAGTTTGGTGAAGGCGGCGCGGGAACGTTTTCAGACGGCAAGCTGACGACGGGAATTAAAGATATAAGGATAGGTAAAGTAAACGAGGAGTTTATACAGGCAGGGGCAGATCCAGCGATCGCTTACAAACAGGCGCCTCATATCGGCACTGACGTATTGAGAATCGTGGTTAAAAACATACGTGAAAAAATCATTTCTCTGGGAGGAGAAATACGGTTTGAAGAAAAAGTTACGGGGATAAATACGGTTCGGAAGAATAAAAAGATACGCGTTGAATCCCTTGCGCTGGATAAAGGCAGCGAAATTAAATGCAGCAGCGTTATCTTTGCGCCTGGAAACAGCGCCAGAGATACTTTTAGAATGATGTATGATGCGGGTGTTAAATTTGAAGCGAAGCCGTTTTCAGTGGGCGTAAGGATAGAGCATCCGCAGGCGATTATAGATGATGCACAGTACGGCGCAGAAAGAAACGATACTGAAGGCAGGCTCGGAGCGGCGGCTTATAAGCTGTCTTATCGCTGCAAAGACGGCAGGGGCGTTTATACTTTTTGTATGTGTCCCGGAGGTTTTGTAGTCGGGGCGGCTTCTCAGGAAAACTGTGTCGTTACAAACGGTATGAGCTATTACGCAAGGGATGGAGAAAATGCTAACAGCGCGCTTCTTGTGAGCGTAGAACCTTCGGATTATATAAAGAATGAAGATCCGCTTTCAGGAATATACTTTCAGGAGAGCCTTGAACGCAGCGCGTATGATGCGGGCGGAGGAGGTTATTTCGCGCCTGTGCAGCGTGTGGGCGATTTTCTCGGAATAATTGGGAAAACCGATTTAAAAACAAGTGATAAAACATCAATATATAACTGCAAGGCGGAGCCTACATACAAGCCGGGAGTCACGGAAGCGAAACTTGATGATATTTTGCCTGATTTTGTTACAGCAGCGATGCGTGAAGCGCTTCCGGAAATGGGGCGAAGGCTTTCGGGATTTGATATGGCGAATGCAGTTATGACGGGTGTGGAAACGCGCAGTTCGTCGCCTGTAAAAATTCCGCGGGATGCTTTTTTTGAAAGCGTAAATATAGCCGGTATTTATCCTGGCGGAGAAGGGGCAGGATATGCAGGGGGTATAATGTCAGCAGCGGTTGATGGAATAAAAATTGCAGAGGCCGTTATAGAAAAGATTAGGCGTGAATTAGGATAGAGGAGAGAGATTTAAAGGTTTTAGTTGGGAAATTAAAAACGTATAATATATGATTTTAATAGATAAAACATGCACAAAATTTTGATTTTCCGGATATATTGTTTTAGAGAGTAATTGTTTTGATTTTATAGAATAAAGGTTGTATAAGAGGGGGTATCAATATATATGGAAAGCAGAGATAGAACCGAATACGTCGGAGGAGCTAAAAGATCAAAAAAATTTATATTTCTTTTAATATTAGGAGCGATAATTCTTGCCATAGCGATATATAAGATCTTCAGCGGGGACGGTTACGGTGAAGGACAGTTAAACAAGCTGATGTCCGAGCCTGTGCCGGACTTTGTGAACGTTCAGCTTATAGGATTCAGCAGCGGTTCCCGCGAGGGCGTAAAGTTGGATGGAGTAAAGGATATAGTAATCCATTATGTAGGAAATCCCGGAACTACTGCTCAGCAAAACAGAAATTATTTTGATGGAGAAGCGTCGAATGTGAGTTCTCATTTTGTGGTTGGACTTAATGGCGAGGTCATTCAGTGTCTGCCGCTGGATGAAAAGTCGGCTGCAAGCAATTGGAGGAATAACGATACAATTTCCATAGAGGTTTGCCATCCGGATAAAACCGGTCAGTTTAACAGCGCTACATATGATTCGCTGGTTAAGCTCACGAAGTGGCTGTGCAATGCCGCTGATATAAGCGATAGCAATGTGATCCGTCATTACGATATCACGGGTAAGGCATGTCCGCTTTATTTTGTGAATAACGAGGAAGCCTGGAAGCAGTTTAAGCAGGATGTACATAAAGCATAGTTTTAAAAATGAGAATATAAGGTTGCCGAAACGTCGTTTTGGAAGGTATTTTCTCTTGTAATAAATATATAAAGTTTATGTAATAATTTCATAATGTGCTTTCAATGTTCTTGAAATAGTATTCGTGTATTATGTAAAAATGGAGGATACTATAATGATAAAAGATCGTATATCTATGAAATTATTTACTTTTTTGCTTGCGATTTTAATTTCGGCAGCAAGCGTTCCCATAAGTTTCGGACTGTTTTCTTATGGAGCTGAATTTGATGAAAATAAATCCCACTGGGCGGAGGAATATATAATTTATTGCTTTGAAAAAGAATATTTTGACGGTGATATAGAAAATTTTCAGCCCGACGAAAGTATAAGCAGAGCTATGCTTGTTTCCTGTTTAGCAAGAGCTGCGGAGCGTTATGAAACTAAAGGGCTTCAGGATAGCGGCGGAAAAAAAGTGGGCGCGGCTTTTTGTATGGATGCAGATAAAGGAACCTTGTTTTCTGATATGACAGGCGATGAAGATTATGCTGATGATGTTAAATGGGCTGTGGACTCTGGGATTGTAAACGGTATTGACGGCAGATTTTGTCCGGAGCAAGCGGTAGATCGCCAGACGGTCGCCGTAATGCTGCACAGGTTGATTAATTATCTGGGCGCGGATATTCAGTCGGACTGGTCAGTTCTGCTGGATTATGCGGATTCCGATGATATAAGTCAGTGGGCTGTAGAAGGAATCGCGTATTGTGAGTTGGCAGGACTTATGACAGGAAATGAGAGCGGCATGTTTTTGCCGAATAAAATGCTGACAAGAGCCGAGGCAGCTGTTATATTAAAGAGATTTGACGAATATACAAGGTTGCTAAAAATATAGATTTATTAACGGTGACAGCAGGTGATGAATAAAAATGATAATCTAAACTTAAATGAGTATGAATATTTAATTACATTAATATAAAATTAACGCGTTGTGCTAATAAAAATTAGATACTCAATATCAATATACTGCGTTATTAATAACATTAAAAATTATTTATTGATTATAATACTGCTAAAACAAGCCAATTTAATAGCACAACTGGTAAAATTGTGTATTAAATAATCGAATATTCAGTATAGTATATTTATGAAGAAAATATTTAGGAGTTGAATATAGTAACTAATGTTATTATATCTAAAAAGGATAGTATATTGGCAAATACGATAAAAGGGCTGCTGCATTTGAGAAAGTCAAATTGCGGCGGCCCTTTTAATTTTACTTTATGCGGCATATTTTGCTGAGATTACTCGGAAAGATACTTATATACGGAATCTGAATTTACTAATAATCAGTCATGATTTATTTTTAATGTTTCAATCTGGCTTTCAGATAAACCGGTACTCTTAGATATAATATCGTTGGAAATACCTAATTTGATTAATTGTTTGGCTATATCTATGGATTTTTTTTCTTCTCCGATCTCGATGCCGCGTTGCCTGCCGATCTCGATGCCGCGTTGTCTGCCGATCTCGATGCCGCGTTCGGTCGCTTCGAGCATAGATTGATTGTGATCTCTGACAGCTTTTTCCCGTGATTCATATTCAAATCGTTTTCGTTCATCTTGACTTATAATCTGAAGTTGTTCGTAGGCATTATTGATATATAAATTTTTTTTTGATAACATATCAAATTCCTCCTTTTTTTCAGCGTTTATAAATTTAGCCCATAGTAAAATATCATTGTTATCCTCTTTCAATTCTTGGGGCAATTTAGGAAGTTCCAGAACATGAAATTCAAATTTATCCGTATAAATCTTATGGCGGGTATCCTCACAGATATGAAAACAAGAATAAAAATCTTCGGTATCATGGAAAAGTTTAAAATCTAAAATGCTGATACTGACACATTTTTTAAATACAGTATAATCCTGCCCTTCGGAAATCTGTTCTGTATACATTTTGGCAAGATAGAATAAAGATCTGTCAGCCCATACTCTCAGTTCAGAAAGTTGGATTTCAATATCTATTTCGATATCGTTATTCATAATAACACGAACATCAAGAATGCCAAGTTTATCGTCTGCATGAGTTTTGCGCAGGTCGGTATTTAAAATATGCGTTTCTTTTATATCGTCGGGATTGAGTTTTAATATTGCGGATAAAAAACCAATTCTCACATTTTCTATAGCCATAAGTTCTTTAAATACAAAGTCGATCTTAGGTTTCATGAGAAATTCTGACATAAATACCTCGCTTAAATTTTATTAAATCAGTGGATTACAGTATGTTGTTAAAATCAATTATATTTCTATTGAGGTTTTACAATGGTAATATAATAGTTGGATATTTAAGAAAATAGTTTCTGATAATTTATTTTATTATAAACCAAAAAATTAAAACAGGCAATCATGGGAGTTTATGCAGAAGTACTATTAATGTTAAATAATAAATATAAATAGTATACTATTTATCATAACGTAACTGCCTGTTAAACGTTATATTAATATTTATTCATAAAATTAAATTGCAAGTAATTATAGCAATAATTCAGAAATATAAGTAAAATATTTTAAATTTCAAAAAAGCCTTGTAAAAATAATATTACAGGTGTAATATATAGT
The DNA here is from genome assembly GCA_022790955.1 of Bacillota bacterium. Taxonomy (GTDB): domain Bacteria; phylum Bacillota; class Clostridia; order Peptostreptococcales; family Anaerovoracaceae; genus JAAVYD01. The sequence continues at coordinate 9,590 of JAAVYD010000016.1, read as the reverse complement.
TGTATTACGTATGTAATAATCAAATGCGGAACTGAAGATGAATGATGTTAGTGCTATATAGTTTAGTGAAACAGGGGAGGTTTTTATGCTTAATGAGATTTTTAAAAGTATATTGATTATGTCATTTTCAGGGAGCATGATCGCTTTATTCTGGCTTATTGCAAAACCATTAACAAGGAATCTGTTCAGTCCGAGATGGCAGTATTATATATGGCTGACTGTTCTGATTGTGATGATAGTTCCCATATCGGCTTTGCTTCCGGAAAAAGCGCAGCAGCTGGTCACGGAGCCGCCGGACGCGGCGGCTAGCGATATCGCGCCGAGCGTTTCCGAGCAGGCGAAGCCCGAGGTTGGGAGCGCGCAGGATACCATGTCGCAGATATCGTCAGCATCATCTGCGGAAGATAAAAAATTGCCGGAAGAGTTTATTTCATACTGCGCAATTATATGGCTGACAGGAGCTGCGTTCTTTCTTATTTTAAATATGACGAGATATATTTTATTTATAAGAACCTTGGATCAAAATTCAGATGAATATATTAATGATCCGAGGATTCCGAAGCGGGTAAAGGCGCGGAGAACGGACATGCTCGACGCGCCTGTGTTGGTGGGTCTTTTCAGACCGGCGCTCTATCTGCCGGCGGAAAAGCTCGGAGAAACGAGCATGAATTATATATTAATGCATGAGATTATTCATTATAAGCGGCATGATATTTTGTACAAATGGACAGCGATGACAGCGGCGAGCCTTCATTGGTTCAATCCGTTAGTTTATATAGTGATATTTCAGATTGATCTGGAATGTGAGGTATCCTGTGATTTTGAGGTTACGAACGGGATGTCGGAAGCAGAAAAAAACGATTATATGAATATGATACTTAATATGCTCAGTATCTCTGATAACAGAACGCAGTTTCTGACTACGCAGATGGCAGGCAGCAAAAAGATTTTGATGAGGAGATTTAATATGATAAAAAAGAAAAAAATTACGAATAAAATCATATCGTTTCTATCCGTGTTAATCGCTATAACGGCTTTTTCCGTTACGGTATTTGCAGGCAGCGTGATGTCGGATTCTATGACAGAAAATTATACTATTAATATAATTGACTATAAAGGTAATATAATCCCGCTGGATAATAAGCCTTTTGTAGAAAACGGACTTGTTTACGTACCGCTGCGCGAGATGTTTCAGAAGATGGGCTACGACGAAACAAATTATTATATAAAATGGGATAATGGGGATATACGCGTCGCGGTCATGAATTATCCCGGAGAGAGCGGGTTGTATAAATTAAAAATAGGAGACCCTCAAACATGGTTTAAGCATGTTATAGCGTATAGTATAGATGATGATAGTATGCATGATTTTGAAAATATTATTATGGGGTACGATCATGGAAAACCTCATCCATACGGCACTCCGGTGTTAAAAAATTCGATAACATATATGCCTCTGAGGGATTTTGAATATATGATCTATAGATCATTAAACAAGAGAGATGAAAATAAAAATCTGCGTGAATTAAAGTATGAGATTTATGATAAAAGCGGAAATCTCATAGTCGGACCGATAACTTACCACGATTTTATGAATGAAGTGTATGGAAAGTATGATGTAAACGGTTATTTTGCATATGGACACTAAGGAGGATATTAATATGATGCAGATTAATATTTAAGTCAGACGGAATATAAATTTAATGATATTTAGCAGAATGATCGTTTTAAAAATACGATTTGAATGTGGTATAAATAAAATATACATAAAAATTTATATAATGGTAGAACGTGCAGTTGATCATTATAGTCAATACACTCAAAAATCGGTAAGGTTCGGCGGTTAAAATATGGCGGGATGCGTTATTGTTCTTGCCGGGCAGGCAGGCTGCCTGTGTCCTCCCATGCCCGTTTCGTTAAAATACAGTAAAACATAATATAAATTGTGTTTTTAGAATGTAAAGATTCAAACGTATAAAATGGGACGGCAAAGCGGAGCTGTATGGATAAAAAGCTCTGCGAAGGAGTGGAGCAAGGTAGTTAAGAACGATTTTCTCACACCGCATTTTTCTTGCTTCCTTTTTAATGATTCTCAAAGTGAGGTAACTATAAAAACAAAAGGTTCGGGCGATTGCCCCGAACCTTTTGTTGTATCCGTTAATATTAAAATAAAGTAAATAATATAAATCTCAGCTAACTTAACACATTGTGATAATAAAAATTAGATACTCAATATTAATATTTTGTATTATTAATAGTCATCAACACGAAATATAGAATTAATTAAGTAATGATATGATTGTCCAATTTGTCATTTTGCAGTTTAAATATAAATCACTTTTATTGTTTATCAATATATTGCGTCATTTATGATATTAAGTACTATTTATTGATTATAATACTGTTAAAAGAAGATGATTTAATAGCACAACGGGTTAACTTAGTAAAAAATAATGCTGAAGGTGAGGGTATTAATATAAATACTGTGCGTTTTATGAACGCAGGATCAGACTGCTTCCCGTCATTTCAGCAGGCTGACCCAGTTCCATAAGTTCGAGCAGCGTAGGGGCGATATCGGCGAGTATGCCGCCCTGGCGCAGCTTTATGTCTGAGGTATCTGGTGTGATGAGTATCGCAGGAGTCGGGTTCGTAGAATGGGCGGTTATCACGTTTCCTGATTCGTCTGTCATGGTGTCCGCATTGCCGTGATCTGCGGTTATAAGCATATTGCCTTCGGCTTCCGATACGGCGCTGTATATTTTGCCTATGCAGGCGTCTACCGTTTCCACTGCTTTTACGGCAGCATCGAAAACGCCTGTGTGCCCAACCATGTCGGGATTGGCAAAGTTTACTATTATAAGATCGTAACTTCCGGAGTTCACGGCTTTAAGCACGGCTTTCGTCACGTCGATGGCGCTCATTTCGGGCTGCAGGTCGTAAGTTGCCACTTTAGGGGACGGAATGAGTACGCGATCTTCGTTTTCATTAGGAGTTTCTACGCCTCCATTAAAGAAAAATGTAACGTGGGCGTATTTTTCTGTTTCCGCTATGCGTATCTGTTTTTTGCCGCAGGCGGCTATGTATTCACCCAATGTGTTCGTATGATGCTGAGGAGGAAAGGCGATCTTTACGTTCGGCATAGACGCATCATATTGGGTCATGCAGACGTAGAACAGGTTTTTCGGAGTCAATTTGCGGGAGAATTCGTCAAACCCGCTGTCGCAGAAAGTTCTGGTTATCTCCCGCGCTCTGTCCGGTCTGAAATTAAACATAATAACGCTGTCGTTATCGGAGATCGCGGCTCCGCCGAAAATAGCGCGAGGTTTTACGAATTCGTCGCTCTCGTCTTTGGCGTATGCGTCTGCGAGGGCTTCTTTCGCGGAAACGAAAGTTTTAATATCTGATTCCTGAGTTAAAGTCAGCACATCGTAAGTCTCTTTTATACGTTCCCAGCGTTTATCCCTGTCCATAGCGTAATATCTTCCGGCTATGGAGGCGATGCTGCCCAGTCCGACCTCGTTAATGTGCTTTTCGAGCATATCTATATATTTTTCTGCGCATTTAGGCGGAACATCCCTGCCATCTAAAAAACAATGAACGTAAAGGGCAGAAACGCCTTTTTTCTTTGCCATGTCTATGAATGCCAAAAGATGACTTATATGGCTGTGAACGCCTCCATCGGAAAGCAGACCCATAAGGTGAAGCGCCGAGCCGTTTTTTACGGTATGGTTTATTGCTTCCGTGATGATCGGATTTTCAAAGAAATCTCCGTCGTTTATAGATTTTGTTATGCGGGTGAAATCCTGGTATATTATGCGTCCTGCGCCGATATTCAGGTGCCCTACTTCGGAATTTCCCATCTGTCCGTCTGGCAGCCCTACCGAAAGACCGCTGGCGCCTATGGATGTGTGGGGATATTTTTTTATGATTGCGTCTAAATTCGGAGTTGACGCTGCGGCTATAGCGTTGCCTGCGTCCGTTTTTCCGATTCCAAAGCCGTCGAGAATGGTGAGAACTGTAAATTTATTCATAGTTTAATTCCTTTGATATATTATAAATAAAACGATAGTTGATGTTTGCAAGATTGATATAAAAATAATATTGTAAAATTCTGCGTGCGGATCCGAATCCTGGTTGGAAAAGCCACCCGCCATAATACAGGGCAGCGCAGGGATTATATACAACGCACTCAAAAATCGGTAAAGTTCAGCGGGTAAAATGCGGCGGGTACGTTGTCGTCTTTGCCGGACAATACGTCCGCCTGCGTTCTTCCGTGTCAAATTTGTTAAAACACCGTAAAAAATAATACAAACTGTGTTTTAGAATTTAAAGATTCAAACGTACAAAATGGGACAACGCAGCAGAGATGTATGGATAAAAAGCTCTGCGAAGGAGTGCAGTAAGTTAGGCGGGAACGATTTTGTCACTCTGCATTTTTTATTGCTTCTTTTTAATGATTCTCGAGTGCGGCGACTATATATTAAAATTATATCAGAAATTCAGCGTATATGCAAAAGCCGGGGACGTGTGTTAAAATCATATTAATATAAAATGCGGACGGTTACAGGAGGGATTGGTATGGAGTGGACTGAGCAGCAAAAAGATGCGATAGAAAGGCGTGGAAGCGATATTCTGGTTTCCGCGGCGGCGGGGTCGGGAAAAACGGCTGTGCTCACGGAACGTATAAAGCGCCTGATAACAAATGATAAGATTTCAGTAGACAGGATGCTTATAGTTACTTTCAGCAATGCTGCGGCGGCGGAGATGAAAGAGAAGATCATAAGATCGCTGTCTAAAGCGATTTCAGAATATCAGGAAGAAAATTCGGATCAGAAAGAAAAGCAGCGTTTTTTTAAAAATTATCTGGAGAATCAGATACGACTGGCGAGGACTGCCGATATAAGTACATTTCATAAATTTTCTATGAATGTGATACGCAGGTATTTTTATAACACAGATATCGAGCCGGATTTCGGAATTTGCGACGAAGGCAGGCGGCAGCTTTTGATCTCGGAAACTTTAGAGGAACTTTTTGAAGATAAATTCCGAGGAAAAAGGGGCGGCGATTTAGATAACAGCGGTGAGGAAGATGCGGAGGTTAAAGAGTTTACGGATTTTTTGAGCAAATATTCCGATGTAAAAAGTGAAACGGCAGTCAAGGAAATGATTTTATCTGCATATCGTTTTATTATGAGTATGCCTGATCCGTTTGAATGGCTAGATAAAGCTGTTAAAAATCTGAATATTGATATAGAGGGTTTTAAAGATCAGGATTTATATAGGAGCATGCGTAACGATGTGGTAAAAAATATCGAACGGGCGTGCAGTATTTGCAAGTGTGTATACGACGAGGTCTGCGGTTTGCCGAGCATCGAGCCGAAAGCGAAGCAGGATCTTGAAAATATGGAGCGCATCGTGGAAGCTGTAAGGCGCGGCGAGGAATTAGCGGGGCTGAACATGGAGTTTCAGCGGTTCGCTGCGAAAAAGGACGATAAGGATGATTATAATCTTATTAAAGATAGGATAAAGTATCAGCGGGATAAGGCTAAAGATATCGTGAAGAAAACTGTCGGGGAAGCGTCGGCTGTTTCCCTCGAAGACGAAATAGGCATGATACATGCTACGTATGAGCCGGCAAGATATCTTACGAGGCTTGTTAAAGAGTTTCACGAACGGTTTACTGCAAAAAAAAAGGAACGTTCGCTTCTCGATTTTAACGATATCGAGCATGTGGCTCTGGATATTTTAAAGGACGATAAGATTGCGGAAGAATATAGGAATCATTTTGATACAATCTTTATAGATGAATATCAGGACAGCAGCATACTGCAGGAAACTCTGATTCAGAGAATAAGCCGCGGGGATAATATATATATGGTAGGCGATGTTAAGCAGAGTATTTATAAGTTTCGTCTGGCAGAACCGGAAATTTTTATCAATAAATACGATGACTTTAAAAGCGGCGGATCCGGCGTAAGGATAGATCTTAACAGGAATTTCAGAAGCAAAGGTAATATTATTAATTGTATTAATTCTATTTTTGAAAATATCATGAATAAAGATACCTGCGGCATAGATTATGATGAGGCGGCTTCTCTGAAGAAAGGCTGTATTTACGAAGGCGAGTTTGACAGAAAAGTTTCGCTGCACCTTGTGGACGGCAGCGTGGATCATGAAGCGGAAGATATAGACGATGAGTTAGCAGAGCTGAAAAATACGCAGATTGAAGCGCGTGTCGTGGCTGGACTTGTAAATGAACGAATCGGGCAGGAAATTTACGATCAGAAAAAAGAGGCGGTAAGAAAAACGGAACTTGGAGATATCGTTATATTATTGAGAAGTACGCGGGGAAAATCCGATATATACGCAGATGCGCTTAAAGATGCAGGTATTCCGTCTTATATAGACGCCGGAGAAGGTTATTTTGAAACTACCGAGATCGAAATTTTTATGAATCTTCTGAGGGTTATAGATAATAAACGCCGAGATATTCCCCTGCTGAGCGTACTGCGTTCGCCTATATTTGGATTTTCGATAGACGAGCTTATTGAGATACGCTTGGCATTTCGTGACGGATCTTATAATGAAGCGTTTTTAAGATATGCAGGTTTTGATTTAAGTATCTGCTCGGAAGAAGAAGGCTTGTCAGATTTCGATAACGTTATGGATAATTTCGCAGAATTGCCGGAAATTGAAGAAGGAATGCAGGAAACATTTTTTGCGCAGATCGAAGAAAATGCAGATATGCCTTGCATAGATGATGAGCTTTCGGAAAAATGCCGCAATGTGTGCCAAATGCTCGGCAGATGGCGCAAAGAAGCAAGATATATGCCGCTTGAAAATTTTCTTTGGAAACTTATACGGGAAACCGGTTATATGGAATATGTTTCCGCGCTGAAAAACGGCGATGTAAGAGCGGCTAATCTGAGAGCTCTTGTAGATAAAGCAGTTGATTTTACTGCATCTCATATGAAAGGTATGTTCGGATTTATAACTTATGTCGAGGCGGTAAGCAGGAATAACGTCCCGATCGGGCAGATAATGCAGGCGGGAAATTCAGAAAACGCGGTTCGCATTATGACTATACATAAGAGTAAAGGACTTGAATTTCCAGTGGTAATCCTGGCGGGGCTCGGAAGCAGATTTAATCGCGACAGGAATACGAGCAGGGTTATTTTTCATAAGGATCTGGGGATTGGTTTGAGATATTCCGATCCGGAAAACAATCTGTATGCCTCTACATTAACACAGCGGATAATCGGCAGACAGCGCGACAAAGAGCGTATTGCCGAGGAAATGCGCATACTCTATGTGGCGATGACGAGAGCTATGGATGAACTCATAATGGTCGGAACTGTTAATAATCTTCAGTCTAATCTCGAAAAATACGAGATGGGAACAAAAGGCGGAGCCGAGGACGCATCGGGTTTTCTCGACTGGATAATTCCATATTTTAATGAAAAGATTTATACGCACAACCGAAGTTCTTTATCCCAGACCATACGCGAGGACGAAGAAAAAGCTGTAAATTTAGAAAATGAGATAAGGTTGGATTTTCCATCGTTTAAAGATACTGACGGTCTTTTGAATATAATCGGCAATCGTTTCGATTTTGAGTATGATTACGGCGACGATGTTTTTTCCAAATCGAAGTTTACTGTATCAGGAATAAACAGAATGATAAAGGAAACTCAGGAAAGGATTGTTTCGTCAAAGCAGAGGTTCACAGTGCAGGAAATAGACGGAGCGCTTCAAGGAAATCCGATAAAAGACAGAAATACGGAGATACTGCGCGGAGGCGAGCCGGTATGGCAGCCGGAGCCTGAGGAAGAATTGGAGGATTATCCTATACCGGAATTTTTGAAGGAGAATACAGACATCACGCCTGCGATGCGGGGCACGCTGACTCACAGGGTTATAGAGCTTATTCCGTTTAAGGAGCAAATAGGAGAGAACGACGTAAAGCAGTTTTTACAGGATTTTATACAGAGAGGTCTGTTTACGGAAAAGGAAGCGTCGGTTGTAAACTGCGGTAAAGTAGCAGCCTTTTTCAGTTCGGAATTAGGTATGCGGGCAAGTCGGGCGCAGTGGCTGAAAAAAGAGTGGGCGTTTACTCTGAGGAAGAAACGGCAAGAGGTAGCTGCGATGGCAGAAAGCCGGGAAGTAAAGGAAGAACTCGAACGAGAACTGCCGCCGGAGCTTTTAATCCAAGGTATAATCGACTGTTGTTTTAAAGATGAAAAGGGAATAGTATTAATAGATTTTAAAACCGATCGTGTAGATTACAAGGATAAAAAGACTTCCGTTGAAAAAATGCGCAGCCGCTACAGGAATCAGCTTACACTATACGCAGAAGTGGTGGAGAAAGCTCTGGACGAGCCTGTAGGCGAGAAAGTTTTATTTTTGCTTGACAGTGGTGATGGGGTGACGGTTTAGGCTGTTTATAATAAAGGAACAAGGTTGCAAATTATAGTTCAGATGATGAATACAAAGCAACAGAAAATTGTGCGCAGCATAAAACATTAATATATTAATAATAAAAGAAAGCCGGTTTTTGACGAAAGCCGGCTTTTGAAGTTCGTTTTTACTGTTCTGCTGCTTCTTTAAGCTGAAACAGACAGAAATGAGTTCTGTTATCCTTAAAATCTTCTATGTTTTCGTCCATAAGACATAAATTAAAAATCTCGCCGCCGTTTTTTCTGCAGAGTATCGCGTGATCGTCAGAGAGGATTCCTTCGGCAAGATCTCGCGCGGCGGTTCCGGTATCTTCAACTTCTATTTTTCTGAGCTGCGGATATTCGTATTTCAGATGGTTTTCGCATTGTTTCAGCGCCAGAACGTGCGAAGCTACGTATTTTATATGTTCATCGGGAATATCCGGGTTCTTTTTAAACAGACAATGGTGTATAGTCATGGTCGTTTCGCCTCTTATAAGAAGTTCTACGCCGTTTGTAGCGAAAAACGTTTCCAGCACCATGCCCGCGGCGCTGTTGTATACGGCGCATACTCCGTAATCTATCTGACCTCTTTTCATAGCGTTTATAACGTGGGGAGAATCCACTAAAGGCACGTATTCCACGTCTTTAAGGTTGAGTTTTTCTACCAAGTCTTTTGCTGCCTGCTGAGCGTTTGAGCCTTCTATGCCCTGGTATCCTATTTTTATCATATCAGATATCTCCTTTGATTAAATTTCAATAATAAATAACGAAGACGTTTCACTTATCCGCTGCGATTTTGTCTTTGGTTTGACGAATTTGCCGACTGACGAGGATAAGTAATAAGGTTCTGATGAGTTCAGATTATTATATCATATTTCCATTAAAAACACGATTTACGCAGAAAATTTTACCGCATAAATTTTTATTATTCTTGTTTCAGAGCGATTAAACTTATAGATAAAATAAATGAAATTAAAGTATCAATCTATATCTATTTGAAATCCGACGCAGACTTAGTTTTACGATGATAAGGAAGTATTTACAATAACTTATCATCAACGCTGACAAACAGGGGTGCAAACAAGAGCAGAGAACATATCACTTTCATTAGTGGTAGGTTCTCTGCCTTTCTGTTACGCAATAGAACGCCGT
>JAAVYD010000144.1 GCA_022790955.1 Bacillota bacterium | reverse complement strand
TCTCCATTGAGTATTGCAAATTTGCCCCCCGTTGCCCCTATGCTACTGACGAGTGCCGGAAGGAACGGCCCAAGGAGACTTATCTCAGCGATGAGCGCAAGGTGCTTTGCTACCATCCGCTGAACAACGGAAGCAAATAAATTATCAATCCCCCGAGGTTTTCCGCCTCGGGGGATTCTTTCGTTTTGCCAGGCTTCATGTTCTTAAGACTTTCCACTGTACTATGCACAACTTCCGCAGTGTCAGAGTATTCACGCCCACACTGTCGCCCCGGCTTTTTGGGCAGGCAGCGCAGCCTTATACCGCCTGAGATAAAGAGCAAACCCCTCAGCCGCTTTCTCGTCTGGAAGCTGGCATTTTTCCTGGGAATTGGCAAACACCTTGTGGGAGAGGTAGTCCTCCAGGGATTCCCCATTTTCCCGGTTTTTCCGGAACATGGCAAGCAGGGCCATGCCCCAGGGGCCGCCTTCTCCGGCAGTTTCCAGCACAGCGACAGGCACATCCAGAGCACTGGCCATCAGCCGGGGAGCCACCTCGGGCACCTTGAAAAGGCCGCCGTGCCCGTAAAGTTTGTCCAGCGCCACCTGCTCTTCCTCCAAAAGCTCCATGCCCATACGCAGGGGGGCCATGGCGGCGTAAAGCTGTGCCCGGGCAAAGTTCCCCAGGGTAAGGGGAGCCAAAGGATGGCGCAGTAACATAGGGCACCCTGCCTCCAGCTTCATCACAGGCTCCCCGGAGAAACAGTTAAAGTTTACCAGCCCGCCGCAGTCCGGTTCCCCCGCAAGGGCTGCCTGGTAAAGGAGGGCATATAAATCGCTTTTGCTGATTTTCGCCCCGCAGGCCCCCAGAAGCTCCCCAAACATCTTTACCCAGGCGTCCAGATCGGAAGTGCAGGTGTTGCAGTGTACCATGGCCACAGGCTTGCCGGTGGGGGTAGTCACCATGTCGATTTCCGGATACACCCGGGAAAGGGGCTTTTCCAGCACCACCATGGCAAAGATGGATGTGCCTGCCGACACATTCCCTGTCCGGGGAGAAACGCTGTTGGTAGCCGTCATGCCCGTACCCGCATCCCCCTCCGGCGGACAGAAGGGCACGCCGGGCTGCAGGCAGCCGGATGGATCCAGCAGCTTGGCTCCCGCCGGGGTCAGGAAGCCGCCGTCATCCCCGGCGGTCAGGGCGGCAGGCAAGATATCCCGGATTTTCCAGGGAAGCCCGTAAGGCTCTGTCAGGCTGTCAAATTGATCCAGCATCCCGCTGTCATAGTCCTTTGTAGCGCTGTTCAAAGGGAACATGCCGGCGGCCTCTCCAGTGCCCAGCACCTTCCTGCCTGTCAACTGCCAGTGTACATATCCCGCCAAGGTGGTGAGAAAGCCGATGCTGGGGACATGCGCCTCCTGCAGGCGGACAGCCCGATATAAATGGGCGGCGCTCCAGCGCTGGGGAATGTTAAAGCCAAAAAGATCTGTCAGCTCAGCGGCTTCTTTTTCGGTGATGGTGTTGCGCCAGGTGCGGAATGCGGCAAGCTGCCGCCCCTCCCGGTCAAAGGGAAGGTAGCCATGCATCATGGCGGACACCCCCATAGCCCCCACTGTAACCAGAGCTTCCCCATACTGTTCCCATACCTCCCGGGCCAGCAACCGGTAGGCCTCCTGAATGCCTGCCCAGGCCTCCTCCAGAGGATATGTCCATATGCCGTCTGCCTGCCGGTTTTCCCAGGTATAGTCGCCGCTGGCAAGCGGCGTGTGGTCAGGCCCGATTAAAACGGCCTTAATGCGGGTAGAACCAAGTTCCAGCCCAAGCGCGGTTTCCCCTTTTTGTATAGCCAGCTTATTTTTCCTGTCCATTAAAATCCCTCCCGAATTTTATGTGGTTTTTATCATAATGCTGCCCCGCGTTTTCACAAAGGGAACAGTACTTTCCAAGCTTCCGGCAGCATGTCCGGCAGATCTGTAGGCAGCATGGCCCGGGGGGTGAAGCGCTCTGCGCAGAGATCCCCGGCAAGGCCATGGAGATAAACCCCCAGCACAGCGCTTTGGAAAGGCGGAATGCCCTGGGCCAGGAAAGCGCCGATACTCCCTGCCAGCACGTCCCCAGAGCCACCCTTTGCCATGCCCCAATTGCCTGTGGGGTTTATGGCGGCCCGTCCCCCTTTTTCAGCCGTCACTGTAGCCGCTCCCTTCAGTACAGTCACTGCCCCGGTTTCCTGGGCAAAGCCCAGGGCGGCGGTAAGGCGATCCACCTGCACCTGAGGGATGCTTGTCCCCAGCAAACGGGCCATTTCTCCCGGATGAGGGGTTACGACCAGCGGCGCTGCGATTTTCTTCGGGGCGCCCGGGTGCCGGGCACAGAAATTCAGGGCCTCCGCGTCCAGCAGCAGGGGCTTGTCCCCTTGGATAAAATGGGAAAAAACCAGAGGGCACAGCAGGCCAGCGCTTTCCCCCAGCCCGCTGCCAATTGCGCAGGCAGAGCAGCTTTCCAGAGCAGCCTCCAGCTTTTCCTCCCAGCCGGAGGCGGAGAAGTCCAGAACCGTAAACACAGCCTCTGGCACAGCCAGGGCCAGAATGGGATAGGCCCTGGCATCTATGGCAATGTGCAGTAATCCCACCCCGCAGCGCAAAGCCCCCCGGGCCGCCATGATGCAGGCCCCTGTCATGCCATAGCTTCCGCACACCAGAAGGAGCCTGCCCAAATCCCCTTTATTGGCCTGGGCAGAGACAGAGGGCAGCGCTTCCTGGAAAAAACCGCTATCCGGCTGGAAAAAAGCCGTTTCCGCCCTGTGCGCCAAAGCAGGGGGAATACCTACAGAAGCCGTCACTGTTTCCCCGCAGAAAGCTTTGCCAGGGTAGGAGCAGTGGGCAGGCTTTTTCCCGGTGAAGGCCACTGTCACATGTGCCTGAAAGGTATTCCGGCTGGCCCGGCCTGTGTCGCACTCCACGCCGCTGGGCAGGTCGGCGGCAAGGCGCAGGCAGTCGTGGGTGTTGGCAAGGGCCAGGAAGCGGGCGGCGTCACCCTCCAGATCCCCCCGGAAGCCAAAGCCGAACACGCAGTCTATAACGCAGCAGGCAGTTGCCAGAGCCAGCTCCGATTCCCTGGGTTGGTGTTCCGCACACAGGCAGGAAACCGCCTCCGGCATTTCCAGGAAGGCGCTCCGGGACAAAGGGGCTTTTGGCTCCCCCTGCACCAGCAGCACCGTGCAAACCGCCCCCTTTTCCGCCAGCGCCCGGGCGCATACAAAGCCATCGCCGCCGTTGTTCCCTGCGCCGCACAGCAGGGCAATGGGCCTGCCCTGTAAGTTTCCCAGGCGCTTCTCCGCTTCCCAGGCCAGAGCCTGCCCTGCCTGCTCCATCATGGCGGAAAAGGAAATTCCGGCTTTCTCCCCGGCCTGCTCCAGGGCCTGTATTTCCTGTCTCTGAAAAATTTGCATCTCTTATCATCCCCTTGGGGTACTTTTAACAATCCCTTGCAAAGGCAAGAAGAAACAAGTATACTATAAAATATTGAGAAAGGTGGTTTTGCAAAATGGAAAAGCTGGGCCGGGAAACAGAAAGCATTATGGCAGAGCGCTTTAGCAAGGATACCGTCATTGCCCTTGCCACAGAGGGGCAGGGCAGGCCTTATGTGCGGTATGTCAACGCCTATTACGAAAATAGATCCTTTTATGTGATAACCTGTGGGCTTTCCGCTAAAATGCGGCAGATGAAGGAAAACCCTGCTGTGTCCATTGCAGGGGACTGGTTCACTGCCCAGGGAAAAGGGGAAAACCTGGGATATTTCCACAAAGAGGAAAACCGGGAAATAGCCGGGAAGCTGGAAAAAGCTTTCTCGTCCTGGATCCACAACGGGCACAATGATTTTTCCGATGAAAATACCTGCATCCTCCGCCTGCGGCTGGAAGAAGGGGTGCTATTTTCCCAGGGTACCCGGTACGACATTGACTTTACAGAATAGCGTGGGCAGAGCCGCTTGACAAAGCCTGTGCGCCATACTATAATAATACCAGCAAATGATCTTCGGGGCAAGGTGAAATTCCTGACCGGCAGTGAAAAGGGCAATCCTTACAGTCTGCGAACGGGAGGCAATCGCTCCCGCCGAACCGGTGCAATTCCGGTACCGACGGTACAGTCCGGATGAAAGAAGATACAAGAGGGTATAGAATCCCTGCCGCCTGCGGGCGGCTTTTCCCCGAACCGCTTTTTTTGCGCGTTGGGGCTTTTTTTATGCCTTCCCTGCCTTCGGTCTTTTGCAAAAATCTTGAAAGGACTGATCGGAACGATGGAAACCACAAGAAAAATCGACGTGCGCAAGCTGGCGGTCACCGCCGTAATGGGGGCTGTGGCGGCAGTGCTGATGTTCATAAGCTTCAGCGTGCCTCTGATGCCCAGCTTCATCAAGCTGGACTTGTCCGAGCTTCCGGCGCTAATCGCCTCTTTCGCCTTAGGCCCGGTAAGCGGCGTGGCGGTGTGCTTCATCAAAAACCTGGTGAACCTGCCGTTTACCACCACCTCCTGCGTGGGGGAGCTGTGCAATTTCCTGCTGGGCGCCGCCTTTGTCCTGCCTGCCGGCCTGCTGTATAAAAAGTTGAACGGGCGCAAAGGGGCGCTGATAGGCTCCCTTGTAGGAGCGGCGGCAATGGCGGTTCTAAGCCTGCCTATCAACTATTACATCACCTACCCCTTCTATGCTGTGTTCATGCCCATGGAGGCCATCCTCAACCTGTACCAGCTTATAAACCCGGCAGTGGAAAACCTGTTCCAGGCGCTGCTGTGGTTTAACGTCCCCTTCACCTTTATAAAAGGCCTTTTAAGCGTGGCCATCACCTTCCTCATTTACAAGAAAATTTCCCCCATCCTGAAGGGAAACAAATAAGGAATATATGCGAAAGCGGCCTGGAGGCTTCCTCCGGGCCGCTTTTAG
>JAAVYD010000015.1 GCA_022790955.1 Bacillota bacterium | reverse complement strand
CTTGCCAAGGCGAGGGTCGCGAGTTCGAATCTCGTCTTCCGCTCCATATTTTGCCCAGATAGCTCAGTAGGTAGAGCAGGGGACTGAAAATCCCCGTGTCCTTGGTTCGATTCCGAGTCTGGGCACCAGAAAAAGCTGCTTGTTTTTCAAGCAGCTTTTTTAAGTTATATAATAGTTTTATTTGATTTTATAATTTATTATAAGAAGTGATGTGACGTTTTTATTAGGTAAATGTTAATTAAGTAGCAGACAGTATTTGCATAATTTATAAAATAATATTAATTATAATATACTTGATAAAATGAATATAGGCTTCAGTTTTTTGATTTTAACTTGGTAAAATTATTTAATATATTATTAGCGGAGTGGTTTAGTATGAATCAGGAAAAAATGCCCATAGTGGATAAATTAGAAAAGTATAAAAAATTGGGGCGGATATCTATGCATATTCCAGGACATAAGGGGATGGAAGGTATTAATGTAATTCCTGAATTTAATAAAATTTTTGGAGAAAACGTTTTAGAGTGTGATATTACAGAAATAGATGGATTCGATGATTTTCATAAAGCTGAGGGTATTATATTGGAAGCGCGCAGATTGGCTGCGGAGCTGTTTGGCGGTGACGATACATATTTTTTAACGAATGGTACTACTTCAGGGATAATGGCGGCGATAGCTTCAGTAGCAAATGAAGGAGAATTTATTCTTGTTGCTCGTGATAGTCATAAATCTGTTATGCGAGGAATAGTGCTTTCTGGGGCTCAGCCAATATATATAAATCCGGTAATAGATGACATCAATATGCTTACAGCAGGCCTTTCAAATTCTGAAGTTAAGATGATGCTTGAAAATAACAGAGAAATTAAGGGACTTGTGTTGTCTAACCCGTCATACTATGGGACATATAGTGATTTAAGAAGTATAGTAAAAATTGCTCACGAGTATGGAATTGTCGTTATTGTTGATGAGGCTCACGGTGCGCATATTCAGTTTACTGAACAGAATAATATATGCAGCGCTATGTTTGCAGGAGCAGATATTTGCGTACAGAGTACTCATAAGATGTTGGGAAGCCTGACTCAGAGCGCAATGCTTCACGTTAAGGGGGATTTGGTAAACCAAAGACGTCTTGAATATAATATAGGCTTTATGACATCTACAAGTCCTTCTTATCTGTTGCTGGCTTCCTTGGATGCGGTTCGTCATCGTATGGCTGCAAATGGAAATAAGATTTGGCTGCATGTTCAGCAGATGGTCGCAGAAACTATAAATAACTTATCAGAGATTAAAGGAATAAAATGTGTAAGTAAATTTAAAAACGGACAGGGAATTTTAGTACCTATTGAAAATTGCAGATTGATTATATCTGCTTTGGAAATGGGAATCAGCGGCGGCAGGCTTGCAGATTTGCTTCTGGTGGATTATAGTATAGATGTAGAATTTGCAGACGACCTGTATATTATTGCAGTATGCGGAAGCGGTACGAAAAAATCAGATCTTCAGGCTATGGAAAATGCTTTAAAGGATATTTCAAACAGATTTTACAGCGGAGATATTAATATAATTTCTGAAGATATTTATTGTGAAGAAATACATACAGATGGAAATTTATATAATTACAAGAACGATGAAGAGGCAGAGAAAGGTTATAAAGATACAGATATTAAAAACGATTTTGTATGCGATGGTAAATATAAAACTATAAGCGCAGGTATGAGAGCCATTTTGTTGAAGTATGAGCAGAAAATTACTCCAAGGCAGGCGATAAATGCAGCGCAGGATGTAATAGATCTGCGGTATGCGGAGGGAAGAATCGCTGCATCGGAAGTAGCTGTTTATCCGCCTGGGATTCCGATACTTCAGCCGGGTGAATTGATAAGCGAAGATATCAGAGATCTTATACTTTCAGAATTTTATAAAGGAGCACATATTCATGGAATTAAATCGGTGCATGAGAACGGAGAGCGTAGAGCTATGATTGCAGTATCAGAGGATGATAGCCAAGCAATATTGTTTAATATTTTATTTTAATAATTTATTAATATAAATATGAAGAATTTATAAAAATAGTTATTAATGTTTGACGAGAGATAAGAAGCAATAAAAATATTAATGGCTGATGTTTTAATAAATATTTTTTACTGTTTTAAAATACAAGCGGCGGTAAAAAGTTAAGTGCGATTATAATATATAAATTTTATTTTGAAACCCAAAATATTTGTAAACATTACCGGAGGTCATTATAAGTTATTTTATAGCGGAGGTTTAAAATGGCTCAGTTATTTTTCAGATATAGTACGATGAACGCGGGAAAGAGTATCGAGCTTATAAAGGTTGCTTACAATTATGAGGAACGTGGTAAAACGGTACTTGTGATGACGTCGGGCGTAGACGACAGGTTTGGAAGAGGCGTTGTTAAATCAAGGATTGGATTATCAAGGAATGCTATACCAATAGACGAGGGTACTAATATTTTGGAAATATTTATGATGGAAAATATGAGACGACAGGTAGATTGTGTTCTCGTCGATGAGGCTCAATTTATGAAAAAACATCATATAGAAGAACTCGTAGAGATAGTCGACAGTTTTGAATGTCCTGTTATATGTTATGGTCTTAAAAATGATTTTACAAATAAGTTGTTTGAGGGTTCCTATTATCTTTTGGTGTATGCTGATAAAATAGAAGAAATAAAGACGATTTGTTGGTGCGGAAGAAAAGCTACAATGGTTGCCAGGGTTATCGACGGTAAGTTTGTTAAGGCAGGAGAGCAGATAGTTATAGGGGGAAACGATATGTACGTTTCCCTGTGCAGAAAACATTACAATGACGGGCGTATAGACGGCGATTATAACGGAGAGAGCGCAGTTAAAGAAGAATGATTTTCGATTTTATGCGCGGCAGCCCTGAAGGCTTCCGCGTTTTTTTAGTTCCATATTTATGTTATTAAGTACGGATTTTTTATCTGTGCTCCACATAGGCGCTATAAGTGTGTTTTTCGGGGCATCTCCGGTCAGACGGTGTATGGTAATATTTTCAGGAATTATTTCCAGAGCATCTGCTATTAAAGAAACATATTCAGTCTTTTCGAGCGGGCGTATTGGCAAAGAACAGGTATTTGTCAGGTACATTTCAGCAAGTTTTGTTCCTTTTATTATATGAAGGAGCTGGAGCTTGATTCCAAATATATCTTTTTGGCAGACATGGCGGACGCTATTAAGCATATCGGTTTTATTTTCTCCGGGAAGTCCGAATATTAAATGAGTGACTACTCGTATTTTGTGTGATAAAAGTTTTTTTACGATATTATCATAAATTGTAAGAGGATAGGCCCTGTTTATGAAATCGGCTGTACGATTATTCGATGTTTGAAGTCCGAGTTCTATCCAGAGGAATGTACGCCGATTAAGTTCGGCGAGATAGTTTAATATTTCATCGGTAATACAGTCGGGACGGGTTGCGATTGCTATTCCGATACAATCGGGATGGGCGAGAGCCTGCTCGTATTTATCACGAAGCGTTTCTAAAGGAGCATATGTGTTTGTATAGTTTTGAAAGTAAGCTATACATTTAAAATTTTTCCATTTGCGTTTCATTGTAAGTATTTGGGCGTCTATTTGTTCTGTTATAGGCGCGGTAATGCGAGGAAAAGTTTGAGTAGAATACAGAAGTTGTTGAGGATAAGCGTTATTTGAATATGCAGATTTAAAGTGTCTGTGCTTTTCTGCGGAAGTTAAGGAATTAGCGCCTGTAAATTCTCCTGATCCTGCTTCCGAACAGAAAATACAACCTCCTACGTTGAGAGAACCATCACGATTTGGGCAGGTAAATCCGGCATCTATAGAAGTTTTTACTATTCTATATGAAAAATATTCTTTCAAGTATGGTCCTATTCCGTTATAATACGCTCCGTTTTTAAACATAGTCTTAACCTCGATTTCATAAATTTAAAGTTGTAGTAAAGAAAGATATCGGGTAAAATCATTATACTATATAGTTAAAAGCAGCTTCAATCTTAAAAGTTAAGTAGGTGAAAGAAATGAACGGAACAGAGTTTGATGAGATAAAAGAGGATTCAGGACAGTTTCAGGATATTCTGCTGCATAGTTGCTGCGGTCCGTGCAG
This sequence comes from Bacillota bacterium, assembly GCA_022790955.1. Classification (GTDB taxonomy): domain Bacteria; phylum Bacillota; class Clostridia; order Peptostreptococcales; family Anaerovoracaceae; genus JAAVYD01. Next base: position 5,970 of record JAAVYD010000015.1, on the reverse strand, counting down.
TACGGCTGTTATAGAAAGGCTTACAGATAATTACAATATTATTGTATATTTTTATAATCCAAATATAACAGATGAATCGGAATACAAAAAAAGGCTGAATACTCAGATACAATTTATTGATGAATATAATAAAAAATTGCCGCAGGACAGACGGATAAAATTTACAGAAGGAGATTATGATCCTGATGAATTTTTCAGATTTGTAGAAGGTCTTGAGGAAGAACCTGAAAACGGTGACAGGTGTACAAAATGTTTTGAATTGAGAATGAAAAAGACAGCGGAAATTGCTAAGGCGAATAAAATACCTGTTTTTGCAACCACATTATCTGTGAGTCCGCATAAAAATACAAAAAAAATAAATGAGATCGGATATAGTCTTGAGAAGGAATATAATATATTGTTTTTAGATGAAAATTTCAAAAAGAAAGACGGCTTTAAACGTTCGATTGACATGTCGAGAGAATATGGGCTTTATCGTCAGAATTATTGCGGATGCAGGTTTTCTAAGAGATGATATCCGGAGTTTTTTCATTGAATAGGAAAAGAGGAACTGAGGATTGAAGTATGTAAAAGTAGTAATAGATCAGGTTTCGGATCATGTAGACGCGCTGTATACTTACAAGTGCAGCGATAACAGCGTTTGTGTTGGAAGCAGAGTTTTTGTTCCCTTTGGAAAGGGAAACAGGAAAAAAGCAGCGTACGTGTTTCAAGTATCAGAAGAAAACGAGGAGAATATTAAAAATATTAAAACTGTATTTGAGATAGATGATTCCTATACGCTGCCAGAAGATCTTGTGCGGCTTTGCGTATGGATGAAGAAAGAATATCTGTGCAGATATATTGATGGTATAAAATGTGTGATTCCGCCCGGCGAGGCGGCGAAGCGTGGAAGGCGTAAGGATCCTTATGCCTATATGGAAGTTGCGCCGGAGACTTCGCCGGAACTTACAGAAGAACAGAAAAAAGCGTTAAGCGAAATACTGCCAAGCGTCGTGAACAGAAAACCAGATGTTTTTTTGCTTCACGGCGTTACAAGCAGCGGTAAAACTGAGGTATATATGCAGGTTGCCGATAAAGTTTTAAAAGAGGGCAGGAGCGTTATCGTGCTCGTACCTGAAATTTCTCTGACGCCTCAAACGATAATGAGATTTATGAGCAGATTTGGAGGCGAAAATATAGCGGTGCTTCACAGTAAGCTCACGAAAGGTCAGAGATTTGACCAGTGGATGCGTGTAAGAAATGGAGGGGCAAAAATACTTATAGGAGCGCGTTCCGGTATATTTGCTCCTTTTGAGAATTTAGGCGCTGTTATTATAGATGAAGAACACGAAGCATCGTATAAATCCGATATGACGCCGAAATATGATACGATAGATGCCGCAATAGAAAGAGGCAAGATTTCAAAAGCCATTGTGGTGCTTGGCACGGCGACGCCTTCGGTGGTTACGGCTTACAGAGCGAAACAAGGTTTTTATCATGAGATAACGCTGAAAAAGAGATATAATAAAACGCCTTTGCCGATGGTTAATATCGTTGATATGAGGGAGGAACTTAAAAAAGGAAACCGCAGTATATTCAGTATAATGCTGCATAATAAAATAGAAGAAAATTTAAAGACAGGCAGGCAAATTATTCTTTTTTTAAACAGGCGGGGATATTCTTCCTTTGTATCATGCAGAGCGTGCGGATATGTTATGAAATGCGACGATTGCGGAGTTTCTCTTACGTTTCATAAGTACAGCGGTATGGCTGAGTGTCATTACTGCGGAAGAAAGATAAAAGTACCTGAGCTTTGTCCTTCCTGCGGAGGACGTTATATAAAGCATTTTGGTATCGGCACCGAAAAGGTAGAGGAAATGGCGAAGGAGGCTTTTCCTCAGGCTTCCGTATCCAGACTGGACATGGATACTGTTCGCAGGAAAGGAGAGGCTGAAAAAATTATTAACGCTTTTCGTCGTAAAAAGACAGATATAATGGTAGGAACTCAATTAGTAGCTAAAGGGCTTGATTTTGCTAATGTGGGACTTGTGGGGATTATGGCTGCCGATATTACTCTTAATATTCCGGATTACAGGTCATCTGAACGTACATTTCAGCTTATAGTACAGGCTGCAGGACGCTCCGGCAGAGGTGAACAGCCTGGAGAAGTAGTAATACAAACTTATTCTCCGGAAAACAGGGCTATTTTTACAGCTGCAAAAAATGATTACGAAGGATTTTATAAAAATGAGATCGCTTTACGGAGTTTAACAGGTTACCCGCCTTTTACTAATATTATAAGGCTTGTTTTTTTAGGAGAAAATGAGGATAATGTTAAAACAGAGGCTTCTGAAGTATATGAAAGAATAAAGGAGTCAGATTTATTTGTTAAAGGCGAGGTGCTTAGGCCTCAGCCGACGTATATGGCTAAACTGAATGATAATTACAGATATCATCTTATTATTAAAAGTCCGGTGGAAAAAACAAGTGGATATATTAAACTTATTTCTGAAATAAAAAATGAGAGAACAGCGTCTGCCAGAATAAAAACTAATATGTTAACGGAAATAGATCCGTATAGTTTTACATAGATAGATCTTCTGTACAGTTATATAATGTAGAAATTTTTTTATAAAGCAAATATCGTTTACGATATGCGCAGAATATAAATAAAATATATCTTTAAAAGAAACGGAAAGAACTGCTTAATTTTATGGATTTAGTTAAAAAATTATTGTAATATAAATTTATAGAATTTTTTAAAGGTTGAAAGGAGAAGAAATGGCGTTAAGAAATATAGTTAAGTATGGAGATGAAATACTCAAAAAAAAATGCAGACCGGTAACGGATATAAACGACAGAATACAGGTTCTAATAGACGATATGATAGAAACAGTGCACGAGGCAAACGGCGTTGGTCTGGCTGCGCCGCAGGTAGGCGTGCTCAGAAGGATTTTTGTGGTCGATATAGGGGAAGGTCCGATAGTGCTGATAAATCCTGAGATAGTAGAAACTGACGGCGTTCAGGATGGTGAGGAAGGATGTTTGAGTCTGCCGGGTCGGGCAGGTCAGGTTTCTCGCCCCAATTATGTAAAAATAAAAGGTCTGGATAGAAACGGTAATGAAGTGGAATATGAAGGAACAGAACTTCTGGCTCGGGCATTTTGTCATGAAAACGATCATTTAGATGGAGTTTTATATATAGACAGAGCGGAAGAAACCTGGGAATATGACGAGGAACAGTAATGAATAAGGAACTTAAAATAATTTATATGGGGACTCCTGAGTTCGCGGTTGCTCCTCTTGAGGCTTTGATTGAGAATAATTATAATGTAGTTCTTGCTGTAACTCAGCCGGATAAGGCGAGGGACAGAGGAAAAAAGATAAGACCTACGCCTGTGAAAGAAACGGCTGTAAATGCTGGAATCGAAGTACTGCAGCCTGATAAAATCAAAAAAAATGAGGATTTTTTGAGTGTAATATCGAAAATAGAACCTGATATTATAATAGTTGCTGCTTATGGAAAGATACTGCCTGTAAGCCTGCTGGAAATTCCACGTTTTGGCTGCGTTAATATACACGCTTCTCTGCTTCCTAAGTTTAGAGGGGCTGCGCCGATTCAGCGAAGTATTATAGAAGGCGAGGAAAAGACAGGCGTTACGCTTATGTATATGGCTGAGGGGCTTGATACTGGAGATATGATAGCGAAATCAGAAACGGAGATAGGAAAGAAAACAGCCGATGATCTTCATGACGAACTATCCGTTATGGGAGCGAAACTTCTGATTGAATATTTGCCGAAAATATCTTCAGGAAATATAATTCCGGAAAAGCAGGATGATTCTCTTGCCTGTTATGCGCCTATGATAACTAAATCCGAAGGAAAGATAGATTTTTCACGCAGAGCTGATGAGATAGAAAGGCTGATAAGAGGGTTGACCCCATGGCCGGGAGCTTTTACTGATTATAACGGCTTACAGATGAAGATAAGAGCGGCGGAAGTGAGTGATATGACCTCTGAAGCCGATTTTGGTACTGTTATAGATGTAGATAAGCAGCATATATATGTAGCCTGTAAAGACAGCGTACTTGCGGTTTCTGCTGTGCAGATGCCTGGTAAGAAAGCCATGCCGGTATCGGATTATTTAAAGGGAAATAAAATAGAAAAAGGCACGGTTCTCGGCGGTTAATCTTTAAAACAAATTAAAGCAAAATGGGTTTCACTTATTTATGTATAAATAAATATTTTAAAATATAGTTTATAAAAGAAAATTATTAATAAAGGTGGCTTAGCAATGGATAAAAACAGAAAGGCCGCATATAAAGCGCTCCTCGATATAGAAACGAAGGGCGCTTATTCAAATATTGCGGTAAATAATATAATTAGCAGAGAAAAACCATCAGATGAAGCGTTTGTAAGAAATCTAATGTACGGCGTATTAGAAAATCAGATATATATAGATTATAAACTTTCAAAGTTGGTTAAATCGGGTTTGGCTAAGGTAAGACCGCAGGCGTTGATTTTACTTCGTATGGGAGCGTATCAGCTTGAATTTATGGGAGGAGTGCCCGCTTATGCGGCTATAAATGAATGTGTGTCTATTGCTAAAAAGAAATGCAGAGGGCTTGACGGTTTTATAAATGGAGTTCTTCGTTCCTATGAGCGTTTGGGCAGAGATATAAAACTGCCGGATAAACAGAAAGATCCTGCGGAATATTTAAGTGTAATGTATTCATATTCAAGAGATATAGCGGATCTGTGGCTTGATTCTTACGGTTTTGAAAGAACGGAATCTCTTATGAAAGCCGGAAATAATATTCCGCCTTTTACGATTCGTGTAAATCGGCTTAAAACGAGTTGTGGAACGCTTTCAGGCATACTCGCAGGCGAGGGATATAATGTTATGAATATAAAAACAGGAAACGAAACGTATGATAACTGGCTGAAAGAATTAGCTCTCAGCGTTTCCGGCGGTGCATTTATAAATTCTGAAGCGTTTCGCAGCGGGTTGTTTTCTGTACAGGATGTAAGTTCGATGATAGCTATATCGGCGCTTTCTCCTGAGGAAGGCGATATTATTATTGATCTTTGCGCTGCGCCCGGAGGGAAATCGCTGTGCGCTGCCGAGCTTATGAATAACAGAGGCAGAATTTTATCGTGCGATATTTATGATCATAAATTGAAACTGATTGAAGACACTGCCAAAAGACTTGGCATTAAGATAGTGGAAACAGTAAAAAACGATGGTATAAAGCTAAATAAAGATTTTATCGGTTTAGCAGATAAAGTTATAGTAGACGCGCCGTGTTCGGGTCTTGGGGTAGTTAGAAGAAAGCCGGAAATAAAATTAAAAACATCTATGGAAGATATAAAAAATATATGCAAAATTCAGTCGGAAATTCTGGAGAATGCATCGAAATATGTAAAAGAAAAAGGAACGTTGATTTACAGTACATGTACCATATCGACATATGAAAATCAGGGTATAATTGAGATGTTTTTGAAAAAAAACAAAAATTTTTTTCAGAAGAGCGAAATACAGCTATTTCCAGATTATGACAACGCTGACGGCTTTTATTTTAGCGTCTTACAGCGATTTTAAAGAAATTTAAGGATTATTTAAGAAACGTGAAATCAAGGGTCTGAAAACGGTTGAAAACAGCCATTTGGAAAAAAATGTCTTGCAAGGATCTTAAAATTGGTTTATAATGCAAAACGTGCTTGAGAAATCAGAATAATTCAGCAGAGTTTTTATAAATATCGGCAATTTATAAAAATGCTGTTGATAAATCATTTCGATGGATTATTTTTGCTGTATAAGATATTAAAGCGATAAAATTCATTAAGCACATTAAGTTCAAAAATTTTTAAAATGAATAATAAGTTGGAACTCCATGAAACGAAGGGAGAAAATGAAAATGAATTCTAAACGTATACTCAGTTTGGTCTTGTGTTTGTTATTGTGTTTTTCATGCGTAGTATTCGCAGAT
>JAAVYD010000014.1 GCA_022790955.1 Bacillota bacterium | reverse complement strand
GCCCTCATTCAATTTTTTATTTTTCATGGTGCCCAGACTCGGAATCGAACCAAGGACACGGGGATTTTCAGTCCCCTGCTCTACCTACTGAGCTATCTGGGCACATTGGTGGGCCATCAGGGACTTGAACCCCGGACCTGCCGGTTATGAGCCGGATGCTCTGACCAACTGAGCTAATGGCCCTGAAAAATAATGGTCGGGGTGGCAGGATTTGAACCCGCGACCCACTGGTCCCAAACCAGTTGCGCTACCAAACTGCGCTACACCCCGGTGTTTTTATCGGCTTTTTATTTCTTTGCCGTATCAACATATATTATATTAACACTATCAACCACTTATGTCAATAAGTTTTTTTAAATTTTTTCGATTTTTTTAAATTATGATGGCGCATATAAGCGCCATCATATAACCAACTTCTAAATAATCGAAATTAGTGAGCTCTAACGCCTGCTGGAGCTGGATCTACTGCTTCAACAACAGCCTTCATGAAAGATACTCTTACATCAAAATCAGGATCTTCAAGAAGAACTTCTAATTCCTTAGGAACTGCTTCACCAATCTTTTCAGCTATTCTCTGAACAGATGCCATGAAGTGACTTCTGTCGCATAATTCAGATGAATTTCTTAATTCCTGCATTTCGGAATAAGTTAATGTACCAGCCTTCTTAATAAGAGCGATAACATCAGCCTTTACCTTTTCTTCATCAGCAACTTCTGCTCTGTTCCAATAATCGCGAATCATATCTGCAATCCTTTCTTTTAATTAAAAAATTAAAATAACTAATGACATTTTCACACTATGCTGTATACAATATATTATGTAACTAATGTGAAATTTTAACCACAATTAGATTATCACAATAACTCTCTTATGTCAAGATTGCAATAAATTTAAGTAAATAAAAATATGCAGGTTAATCTATTATAGTATTACATTCATTTACATATTATACTGAAATCCAACTCCTAAGTTACAGTAAATTTTCTTAAAATATATTAATTATTTTTATTCTAATATTATCAATAATATTCAACTCTATATAGTTCATATTATTAATTTATCCAACTTTCTCCATCTGACATATCTGTATAATGATTATTAGCCGCTTCCATTAACTGATAAAAAGCCCAATAATCTCTATTTTGAAGATCTGAAAATCTATTAAATTTATCAAGTCTTGAATCTATATATCCTTCGTCAGCGCTGCGTTTAAGCATTCTATTAATAATAGTCACCACCTCAGCTCGTGTAATATTGGATTTTTCTTTAAAAGTACCGTCTTCGTAACCTTTTATCCAACCGTGCTTAGCGGCGTCATTTATATATTCAGATGCCCAGTAATCGTCTTCGGTTACACTAAAAATCCTGTATTCACTATCGGATTTTATTTTTTCATTACTGTAAATATCGAAAAATCTTACAGCCATCGCAGTAAATTCGCCTCTTGTTATAAGCGAATCAGGCGCAAATGTGCCGTTTCTGTATCCCTCTATTATTCCATAATTTTTTAAATATTTTATATATCCTGCATACCACTCAGCTGAAACATCAGAAAATCCCGAATCCTGCAAATTAAAATTTCTATCTTCTTTTTTTTCTGCAAGTTGCCTTGCAAATACTGCCGCAGCTTCAGCTCTTGTCATATTTCCTTCAGGTTTTATCGTACCGTTTGGATATCCATAAATGTATGCATTATGATTACTAATATTTTCCGTAACAGGTACAATTACTTCTCCGTTTATATCTGTAATACCAAAAACTTTTATATCTAAATAATTTTTAACGGTTACATCTACATCAGCTTTAGGTTTTCCATAATTATCACTCACAGTTACCATAACTCGATTTTTTTCATCCAATACCATGCCGTCCGGCAAATCAACAACTATATTATCTGAATTTATAATACTTACTTTTGCGCCTTCAACTATTTTTTCATCATTATAATTCACAACTTTTACAGTAATTGTAAATCGTTCTTCTGACGAATTTTCACAACCTGCCGTTGCATTTCCTTTGCTTCCTGTTTCTGAGGAACTTCCCGGCACGATTATTTTTCCTTTTTCATCTGTAATACCTTTACAATAATTTTCATATTTGTCATAGACTGATACAAATATCTTTTCAGCTGGCTTTCTGTCTTTAGCTTCAAGAACTGTTACAACCGTCTTATTGTCATAATCAATAATCCTGTTTTTAGGCAATTCTATTAATATATTTCCATTTTTATCTATATTTACAAATGCACCTTGTATAAAACTTCCGGTATTCATATCGCTTACAATTACAACGTATCTACCTACAGTAGCTTCTCCTTTTTGATCCGTTTCAGATGAAATATCTAACTTAGCTATTTTATTTGTTCTGAGAATTTTCCTGCAATTCAAGCACTCTATATGCATACTGCCTTCTTTATCTGCACTTGCAGCTCTGTCAATTATCCATTCGCTGCTTTTATGCCCGACAGTATCTGTATAATTTGAATTATACGAATCTCCGCATCTAACGCATATAAACGCCGTATATCCTTTTTTCTCACATGTTGCCGCTATATTCTGCTTATTGTATTTATGACCAAGAGCGTTTTTAACAACAATTCCGCAGGAATTACAGATTTGAGGATCGGTACATGTTGCTTCATAACCCGGATTATGTCCTTCTTGCCCACCGCCTTCTATTTTACGGTAATTGCATCTTAAACACTTATATTCAACGGTTTTGCCACCCAGGCACGAAGAATCTGCAATCTCGGTTCCCTCATCAAATTTATGTCCTAAAGCATCTTTATAATCCGATATATATGAATTTCCGCAATCAAAACATAGATATGAAGTATGTCCTCCCGTTTCACACGTTGCCGACGTAATAACAGCCTTGTAATTATGCTCCAAAGTTTCTGTAATATCTGTTACATGCCTGTCATCACAAGCAGCGCATTGTTTTACAGTATATCCTATATTTACGCAAGTTGGCTCTATGCTTTCGACTTCATATTGATGTTCACCTTTAGGCGTTTCCTCTAATTTCGTCTTACCGCATCTTGTACAACTTTCTACTGTTAATCCTGAACACCTGCAACTCGCCTCACGTATCACCGTACTGTCCCATACATGTTTATCATCACCATCGCAATCATAACCGCTGCCATCTTCTCTCTCTTTCAAATTAACATAAGCAACTCCGTTTTCTGTTATATCTGCGCCTTCATATGTATATATAATTTCATAATATACTGCATAGTCGCCTTTTTCGTCATAACTCGGAGGTAATTCCAAGTCACATGAATCTGCGCTTTCTCCATATTTAACCTGCACTGTCACTCCTTCTTCCGACAAATCGGTTATATTAATGGTATGCGGATTTCCATCGACCTCTCCATAGTAATTAGAAACAACACTTTTTGCACTGATATAATTTATGTTTTCATAATTACATTCCCGACACATCTCTTGAATCAAAAACCTATGCTCTGCAGATTGCGTGACAATATTGCGTTCTATATTATGATCTTCAAGTTCACTAATATTTTCATAATTAGTACCGAAACAAAACATGCAATACTTTCCGCTTTTTATTGATTTTTCGTGATAATCATTATCTATGTATTTATACAGAACAATATCTTCCAAATCATGTTTAAATTCTTCAGCACAATTATACAGCCAAAAAATATTTCTATTATATGCGTAATCGCTCTTATATGTATTGCTGTTTATTGTTCCGCAGCTGTTGCAAACAACTTTAGATAGCGATAGGTAAAGTTTTGATATCATCTCTGCTTTTTCCCCCGCTTCACACCGTGCATGCGACTTTCACCGCACACGGCGTTCCATCATTATTGTTCATTAATATTTATTATATAGATTTGCAATACTTATATATTACTCAATCATTAATTCTATCAACCCCACTGGTATTACTATATTTATTGCGCCTGACATTTCTATATTTTATTATTATATTGTTTTAACGGTTTAATTTTCATAAAACTAATAAAAATTTTACTATTAATATATAGTATATTGTGATATTCAGCGCCTCTTATTTTTTCTGCCTTATGATTAAGCAACTTTTCTTTTAATTTTTCTTTACCATACTCGAATCTATGAATATACATAACTTTATAAACAATAATGACTTGCGGCTATCCCTCCATCGTTTTATCAACGATTTCACAGGTACTGTGCCGCTGCTTTCAGCCGAATAAAATTAAGTTCCCTCAGTTTCCTTTTACAATTAGAACTGTTTCCTTAATAACGTACTCTGTGTAATCAGATTGACATACGTTCCGACCTTCCCACGTTCCAATGATCCTATCTTTTCATATATACTTAGGTGTCTGCTCTAAGCCTGTCAGCTTGCCAGTGCCTTTAACACTGCAAGGTATTTCATAACTGGATATCTTACTTTACCTCACTGACCACTCGTTCGAGTACCACTGCATTTCTACAATGTCCTGCTATAGACTTTTTCATTCACAAATTCGTCAGACATTTTACTGTCATTCTCACCATATATATTTTATAGATCTCCGGCATATCAGATGCATATCTTACCTCTAAGACACTTTCGTAAAACATATTTATGTTTCTTACGGCAGCTTTCTGCCGACTTCACCGAGCTTATAACATTTAATCATTACACATTAAATGCTATTCGGAGTATTAAGACGGCGTTTTCAGGCGTTACCCTGTCATTCCACCTGTCGGATCATTAGTTCTCCTAAATAAAGAACTATTACATACTTTATTTTAGTGCCTGATCTTTTCAATCAGAAACGTGTCGCACTCCAATGATATCCTGTATAATAAGAATCCTGTCCTGGAATTCCTTCACGAGTATCGCCCTGACCGCTTCCGTCTTTATACGTGCCATCCGAATACTTAATATTATTATTAAGCACTGTTCGACCATCTAATGTATATTCAGGTACTCTATATACATCAAATGTTGTTTCTTTCATGCAAGAATAACATAAAAAAGACTCTTTAGTTACAACAGAATTTATTTCCAATTCATTAGTTCTGTTTAACGCCTGCATCCACTCTAATGCTGGATCATGATATCCGCTTTGCTGACCGGCAAATACAACATTCTGCATCATTACAATTACCGCTGCAAATGCTAAAATCTTAAAAATTCGTTTTCTGCATATAAACGTCTTTCGTATTCTTTTCCCTTTTTCTTTCATTAACAATTTCTCCATAAATTTTAATACTATTACTGGTTTACATTTTTCCCACGACTTTCCCAATCTGTTAAATTTTTATTTTAATTTTTCACCTTCTTTCTGACAGAATCTATCTTTATTTTTTCCCGTATAAAACAAACCCTCCGCCCTTTTACACATTGTTTATCCCTTTCCGTCTTACACCCCCTTTCCAATTTCTTCAGATATCGACTTTCCTATATCTTTTATATATTTATAACTTTTTCATAGAAAACTTTTTTAGATATATTTTAATTTCTCTGCACCATCTATTTCAAATATGCCGCTTCTCCCTTTATCCTCCTTTATTCAAAATATCTTATATCATATTAATATTCCATCAACATTCGCTATGTTGACTTTAACTGTTAATTTTTCCTCCCCTCCCGGTATTTTTATTCCTCCCTTCTCATAACCCTCCCTATTAAATTTATTACTTATGCTATTTCTCTCTTTTACGTTCTGACATATCACCTTCCTTATTCTTATCCTAATTTTATTCATATACCATTCTCTCTTAAATATATTGTAATCCGAATTATTTTTCTCTGCTCCCACTCCTTTCTCAAAATGCAAAGCACCTCTGAGTCCATACGGTACCTCAGAGGTGCTTGAATATTTGTGTTCGTGAATTTTTATATTTAATTTTTTATAAAATTAATACTATATTATTTTCCCATCTGCTTCGCTACTTCTTCTGCGAAATTTTCTTCCTTTTTCTCGATTCCTTCGCCAACTTCGTAACGAACCATACCTGCTACTTCAATATCCTTGCCAATCGCCTTAGCACAATTCTGAACATACTGAGCGACAGTCAAGTCGTTATCCTTAACAAACTTCTGATCTAACAGACATGTTTCCTTAAGTTCTTTCTTTAATCTTCCTATTACCATCTTTTCTACGATATCAGCCGGTTTTCCTTCATTAAGAGCCTGCTGAACGAGAATATGCTTTTCGCTTTCGATAAATTCAGGATCTACCTCCGCTTCACTTACATATTTTGGATTCATAGAAGCGACCTGCATAGCTACATCCTTACCCATTTCAGCAATTTCATCTGCAGATGCTTCTGTTTTAAATGTAACTATAACCGCAATCTTACCAGCGCCGTGTATATATCCTATATTTCTCGTACCGGCTTCCGCAATCTTTTTAAATCTGCGAACGTTCATATTTTCACCGATCTTTGAAATCTTATTTGTAAGAGCATCTTTAACAGTACCCTCATCTTCATAAGATAATTCCATAAATGCATCCATATCAGATGCACTGCTTGTAAGCGCCAGATTTGCCAGATTCTTTACAAAACCGATAAATTCTTCATTCTTCGCAACAAAATCTGTTTCTGAATTTACTTCAACTACTGCTGCTTCAGAAGCGTCAGCATTGAAAGCTATATCTACAAGCCCCTGAGCTGCAATTCTGCCTGCCTTCTTAGCGGCCTTAGACAATCCCTTCTCTCTGAGAACTTCTACTGCCTTGTCCATATCTCCGTCAGCTTCCGTAAGAGCTTTTTTGCAGTCCATCATGCCTGCACCTGTCATCTCACGGAGCTCTTTTACCATAGCTGCTGTTACTGCCATTTTTACCTCCTGTTGTAATTGCAGAATCCTGAATATCCTGCCGTATATCAATGAGCGGTCATACCGCTTTTATTAAATCTAAAATAACAAACCGTTTATTTTACTGTTCTTCAGTTTCAGTCGCTTTCATTTCTTCAACGCTTTCAACCGTTTCATTTTCAGCAGCTTCATCTGCTGTATTATCAACAGCTTCTGCCATAGATTCTCCCTGCTTTCCTTCAATAATAGCGTCGGCCATCTTTGAAGTTATAAGTCTTACAGCTCTGATGGCATCGTCATTTGCAGGAATTACGTAATCCACATCATCCGGATCACAGTTTGTATCTACAATACCTACTACCGGAATGCCGAGAATCCTCGCTTCCTTAACAGCTATTTTTTCTTTCTTAGGATCTATTACAAACATAGCAGCCGGCATACCTTTCATATCCTTGATACCGCCAAGATATTTTTCCAGCTTGTCTGCCTGAGCTCTGAGCTTGAGAACTTCTTTCTTTGTAAGAGCTTCAAACGTACCGTCTTCTTCCATAGTTCTGATATCGTTTAATCTCTTGATTCTGGTAGAAATAGTCTTGTAGTTGGTAAGCATTCCGCCCAACCATCTTTCATTTACATAGTACATTCCGCATCTTTCAGCTTCTTCTTTAATAGCAGCGTGAGCCTGCTTCTTAGTTCCTACAAAAAGAATCGGTTTTCCGGTAGCCGCCGCTTCCATCATATAATTATACGCTTCATCAATCTTCTTTACTGTTTTCTGAAGGTCAATAATATAAATACCATTTCTTTCTGTGAAGATATAAGGAGCCATCTTAGGGTTCCATCTTCTCGTCTGATGTCCAAAATGTACGCCTGCTTCAAGTAATTGTTTCATTGAAATTACTGACATTTCTTATTTCCTCCTGGTTATGCCTCCGTCCCATTCCTCCTTATATGCCTCCGAAATATTAAAATTCCGGCACCAGCCATAAGTCTTAGGGCGTGTGAATTCCACATGCACCATTGCATGCGGTAAAAATTATATACTACGCTTGAAATTTTTTCAAGACTTTTTTACCACAATAAACTGATTTTTTAATATTAATTTATCCAGCTTTCTGAATTAGTTAAACTGAGATTATCTACAAAGTCCTTAACATTTTTCCTGTATGCTCTGCTTATGGCTATATTTTCACCATTATCCAAAACCACATACTCTTTATTTATATTTATTACATATTTAAAATTTACTATATAGCTACTATGACATCTGCAAAAAACGCTGCTTATATTCTGAATAAACTCATCTATCCTTTCATGATGATAGATTTCCTCCTGTTCTGTCACAATAGTTATACCGTTCCTCGCTTTCCTTGCATAAATAATAGAATACTGAGGAATTATACGCATGATTTTTCCATATCTTACTATTGTTTTAGCAGAAAAATATCTGAATTTCTCTTTTAATGAAACATTCATACGCTCCATAGCAAGTCTTATATCATCATAAACTACCGGCTTTCTCATAATATATATATGCGGAACCTGCCATACATCTCTCGACACAAAAGGTAAATCCGTAATAAATATGATCTGAATAAATTTGTTAGCCTTGCATATACTTTCTGTTTTGCTTAGAATCGTCTTCAGTTTACCTCCTGCAGCGCCTATATCTATCATTACAGCGTCATATCTGTATGGATTATCAAAAATCTGTTTCCATGAATCCTCCTGAGCTCTGTTAAAATCAACTGCAATATTAACGGCAGTCTTTTCATACATACTTTCTACTGCTGTTTTAATCAATCTGCAATTATCCTCCGCATCAATCACCAAAACATGAACCATTATTATACCCCTTTTAAAATTTAAAAAAATAAAGGTTCGTAAACCTCATACATGAAATCTGCGAACCTTTAAACAATTCTTATTTTATTTTAATCTTTCAGATAATTTATCGGATCCTCAACACCGTTTAACCTGAATGCTTCTGCCCGATCTATACATGTAGCGCACTTTCCGCACGGCGCACTTTCACCTTCATAGCAGCTCCACGTATATTCATATGGAACTCCAAGCTTTATACCCTCAGCAACCACTCCTGATTTTGTCATATCAATAAAAGGCGCTTCTATTTTAAGTTGTTCGCCGCTTCCGGCAATTATAGCTTCATTCATGGCATTATTAAACCGACTGCTGCAGTCCGGATATGCATTTCCTGCTGCATCATCACTATGAGCCCCATAATATATTACACTGCATTCTTTAGACAGCGCTATACTTGCCGCAGACGCCAAAAATAGCCCGTTTCTGAACGGTACATATGTAGTAACGGGACTTCCCAATCCTTCAGCAAGCTGTTCAGCATAGGATTTTTCCGGAACTTTCTCATCTGATTGAGATAATAAAGAAGAATTACTATACTTAAAAATCGGTGTTAAATCAAGATAAATATGCTCCACGCCATAAAAGTCAGCAATCTTATTTGAAGCTTCTATCTCTTTAATATGTTTCTGACCATATGAAATCGACAATGCAGTAACATTTTCTTTTGCGAATTTCTGCACAGCCAGCGCCAGACAGGTTGAGCTGTCAACACCTCCGCTGAATAAAACCAATGCTCTCATGGCAAACCTCCTTTATCCAATATCCTCCCTGTAATTATTAATAAAAATCAAAATACGTCAACGATCAAATCATCCTTTTGCCTTAAACGCTTCATACTCAGTCTTTCTTAAACTCACTTTCTGACCTGAAGCATATATTTTCATAATCTCCTGCTCTTTAGTAACTCTCTCTGCAATCTTAGGATCTTTTATCACAATTCCATCCAGCTCGTCGACCCCATATTCAAATAAAATCGGCGACATAATTGTAACCGGACCTACTATTCCTACAAATGCGTCTTTTGCAAGCTCAAGCAGCCTTGGCAAACGCTTATCGACTATTGTCAATGCTCCAATAAACGCAAAGTCACAGCCGGGTATTAAGTATTCTGTCGCCTGCTCAGGATAATCTCCCATATAAGGATAATTTTCTATAATATGCAGATCGCATATCGGACCAAACAACTGCTCCAGATATGGAAAATGACCTACAACTACCACTTTTTTCCCGGCAACTTCTTTTTGATACGTAATAAACGGATCTGCATTCCTATCCTCCGAATGAAGGCTGTCAGTTAAAACAATACCGTTTTTTTCCGCCATTTCTGGAGAATTATAATATGCATTAATAGCAGCATGACCCATAGAAGCCTCTGTAATATTCCATGACTTAATGCCTGACGCAAGCTGTTTTAAAGACATATTCAGTTTATTTCCCGACTCAAGCATAGGTCTTGTATCAAATTCGTCACGAAATTCCGACAACCCAATGCTTCCATTACTGTAAACCATGGCTCCGTAATGAGCGCAGACCACATCGTCCACTTCAAGATTATCCGGTATCCCCTCAATAAGTCTGTCATATAGAGATTTCATAGCCACCTCCGTGAATAAAAGTATACAAAATTAAAATCTCTGATAAATTTAATCATATCATTAATACTTTCAGCAAAATTTCAAGAAATTAATATAAACTTTTCATTTTACTTTAAACCATTTATTCCCTGTAATGATTCAAACTTTCCGGCGTTATAAATTCGCCGTAACGCAGCATATTTCTTATATTCATTATTACATTATCCAATTTTTCTATAATAACCTGACTTTTACGTTCTTCTTCTGAGGTTTCTATTATCTTTGAAATCCCGCCGTTCTTTATAACGATACGTTTATCGGCGCTCAATGCTAAAAGCGGATCATGCGTAGATATAAATACAACTTTATCATTCTTTGTTAATATTGATATAGCCTGTTTTCTGTCTATCCCCGCATTTTCTATCTCATCTATCAACACTATCGGAGATGAACTCATATACGCAGTATCCGCTATCATAAGCGCTCTTGACTGTCCGCCCGAAAGCTGAGTAACCTTTACATCTTCTGTAAATTTTTCTCCAGCAAGTTCATTTGCACATTCAAAACATTTATTTACTATATCTTCTGGATCTTCACAAAACCTGCTCTTAGCGTGCATTTCCAGAAAATCTCTAACGTTCAGATCCACTACAAAATTCATATTCTGAGAAAGCTGAGCGACCAGCTGACCTTCTAATTCAAAACGCAGCTCCTCTCCTGGCAGCCTGCCGTTTATCTTTATAAATCTTCCCGTAGGCGTATCACCCTGAGCAATACATTCTATATCCCCAAGCAGCCTGCTTTTTCCTGAACCGGTTGGACCTACTATGCTGAGCACTTCGCCACTTTTAACCGTAAGTTCCACATCCTCCGGCACTCCATTCTTATCGCTGCCGCCTATTATAGTGATGCTTTCTATATGAGTCACAATATCTTCCGGAACAGACAGCGCCTGCAAAAAATCCGCAAACTGCTCAAGCACGTCATCTATATCCGTTCCGAGCTCGCTTATCCATTCCTGATCCGCTCTTTCCAGAGCTTCTGGCAGCGGCAGATCTTTCTCTAATTTTCCCAAATTCATATTAGCAAAAAAATCATAAGCTATCGGATACATTTGAAGTATTTCATTTATACTATTATTTTCTGCGATGCCGTAAAAATCAGCCATTAGTTTTCTCCTCCAGCCGTCACTTGAAATTTCATTTTTTTCATCATGCCGTTTTGAAATTCATCACCTATACGAGTTTCACCCGTACAATACGAACACACAGACGCTGGAGTTGTAAATCTTAAATGCATATCGCTGAGAGTCGTTATTTCGATCGCCTCACTTAAATGCTTTGCCAGCATAAACGCTCCCTGACCCGTTATCCCGTTTATAAACATTATTCGGGCTTTTGTATTTATCTGCCTGACATTAAATTTAAAAACTTCTCTTTCTGCCTGAGAAACTATATCTCCTTTTGTGATAACTACATAATCTGCAAACTTCAGCATTGGACCAATTTTTCTCGGAGTATTTATTCCAGAAAGATTATCTATAACGCATACTGCAGGAATCTCGCTTATATGAGGCGAACACCGATTGCATAATCCTGCGCTTTCCGTTATAAGCATCTCAAAACCGCTTTTAACGCCCCATTTTACAGCGTCTTCGATATTACTGATAAAAAAATGATCTGGGCATACTTTTCCCGAAAATCCAACTTCCACAGGAATTCCAGCCTCAGTATATCTATCCTGATCAAAAGATGTAAGGCAGTCAAACTTAACTACACCTATTTGAGATACACCCTTTTCTTTAAGGGCATATATAAGTTTAAGAATTACAGATGTTTTTCCTGAAGAAGGCGGACCCGATATAGTAATTAATTTCACCTTTTAACCTCCTGCCGCTTTTATACTATCTGCTATTTTTAATATTATATCATAAAAACAAAGTCAGTTAAAAAAATTCCGCGATACACAATAAAAATATGATCCTGCAAAAAACAGAGAAGCCGTATTTAAACGACTTCCCCGTTTTACATTTGCTGTTTGAATATTGATCGGACTTAAAACTTATAATTGAATAGAAAAAATAAATGAATTATTTTTTTCTATATCCGGTTATCATCGTGAGCAAAAAACTTATAGCCGCCACGCCTGCAAAAAATCTGTGCATTTTCATTTGTCACCAACTCCATTTCTATTATTCGCTATTTATTACACATATCATAATGCTGTTTATAATATTCGTCAATCAATAACAAATTATACACGAAAGCCGATCCTATTGCAGCGCAAGCAATACAGTCTTTTCTGATTATTTTTATCAACAAGTAATCGCATACATATATTTCTTTTAATGTGAAATATTGCTTTTGATCCTTAATTTATATCCAAATCTTACTTAACTAATCAATTTTGTCTCCGACGCCCCTGATTATAGGTATATTGCAGACTGCTTCTGGCAAAGCATCATAACTTTATAAATACCGTTTATTATAAAGCTCCCCCTCAAATCTATGGGAGGTCGTGAGAAAGTATCATTATCACTTTGCATCATTATTGCGCTCCGTATGCCAATCCGGATTCAAGTCGTCCGTTTATCGCTCTGATATTTCAGCTAATATCGTCACAGCGCCGTTCCTATACCGCTCCTATGCAAAGTTATGTACCTGCAATATCTCATATTGTATTGTCAAAGT
>JAAVYD010000013.1 GCA_022790955.1 Bacillota bacterium | reverse complement strand
AGGACTTCTCCAAACAGCTTAAAGTGTACAACCGCAGGGATTACAATAACTTTCCTATGCGGCCTTTAGGATGGAAATCACCGAATGAGACGCTTAGAAATTACTTGCAGCCAGTGTAACAAATGTTTGACAAACCTACATGATGTTAGAAGTATAGGATAACAATATTTAATTTCTGAAATTTATAAAAATAATATCGAGTTCATATAATTTAAGGGATTAGTTTAACAGTATTTTTTAAATTTATTTGATAAGTGGAGTTATTAGGAAATTATTTCTGTAAAAATGAAAGAGATGCTTTTATTTTTTAAGTACATTTTTTATTCTTTTTATGCTGTTGTTTTAAAAGTTTGATAAGCAAAACTTTACAAGCATACATACAGGTAATATAATATTATTTATATTAAATCGAAAATGAGTCAAGGGTAAATTTAATGTCATAGGTATAAAGGATTTAAAATTATGAAAGATGTAAATGGTATTCAGTGGTATACTGATGTCAGAGATATTAAAAACGTAAAACAGCTTCTTAACGAAAGCTGCGAGCTTTACGCTGATCGTCCTGCATTTTGGATAAAAAAATTCAAGGGCGACGAGTATCATCCTATAACTTACGATATGCTTAAACACGATGTTGAGGCTATCGGAACAAAGATGCTCGATATGGGATTGTCGGGTAAAAGGATTGCAGTGATGGGGCAGGGATGCTACGAGTGGTTCGTTACGTATCTTGCAGTAATGAATGGAGTAGGCGTGGTCGTGCCTGTTGATAAGGAACTGGAAGCGGATGCGGTAGAAAATATACTCAAAACCTCTGAATCCAGCACGATTTTTTATACGTCGAGCGAGTCAAAAAAGATAGATAAAATTTCAGGACTTGATATAAAAGTAAAGATGGAATTTTACGGTGATAGGATTTCTGCGGATGAACCTTTTGTTTATCAGGAGGAAGAAGGGCAGATTTGTTGGCGGCAGATGCTGAAAGAGGGTTATGAACTTGTTGAAAATGGAGCTGCTGATTATATGCAGAGGGAAATAGATGACGATGCTATGTCCGTTTTGTTGTTTACTTCAGGAACCACAGGAATCCCAAAGGGAGTTATGCTCAGCCATGCTAATATCGCTGCAAATGTAATGCAGATATCGTGGATGGAGGAAATAAAACCTGACGATCTCACATTATCTGTTTTGCCGATACATCATACGTACGAATCAACAGGAACTCTGCTGTTTCTGTTCAGAGGCGCAAGTATAGCTTACAGCGAAGGATTAAAGCATATTTCTAAAAATATGCTGGAAGTACATAATACGTTTTTTATTGCCGTGCCGCTGCTTCTTGAAACGGTATATAAAAGAATCTGGAAGCAGGCAAAAAAACAGGGGAAAGATAAGATTTTAAGAAAGGCTATCGCTGCCAATAATAAAGCCAGATCCATCGGCATTAACATAGGAAAAGTGCTGTTTAAAAGTATACAGTCCCAGCTTGGAGGCAGACTGCGTATGGTAGTCAGCGGAGCGTCCGCTATTTCACCGGAAATAGTGAGAGGTTTTGACGATCTTGGTATAAGGATAGTTACGGGGTACGGTTTGACAGAAACAGCTCCGATGATTGTTGCCGTGCCGTCGTTTTCTGATAAGCATTATAAAAAGGCAGGTTCGGTGGGCATCTGCGTTAAGACTGGAGAGATAAAAATAAACGATCCCGATGAGTCGGGAATAGGAGAAGTCTGGTATAGGGGACCAAATGTAATGCTTGGATATTATAATATGCCGGAACTTACTGCGGAAACGATTCAGGATGGCTGGTTTAAAACCGGGGATCTGGGATTTATGGACAATGAAGGCTGGCTTTATCTTACAGGCAGAAAGAAAAATGTTATCGTCACTAAAACCGGAGAAAATGTATATCCTGAGGAAATAGAGGAAATCATCAGAGAAAATCCTTATATAAGCGATTGTATGGTGTATCCTTTGAGCAGAAATAATGAAGAAATAGTAGCGGTTCAGGTGCTTCCGGACGAGGAAGAAATTAAGGAATCCTTCGGAGAAATGATGGCGGAAGATGAACTTTATAAGTTTATTAAAGATATTATTTCGGAGATTAACGGTACGCTGCCGAATTATAAAATGATGAGAGATGTAACCGTAAGAAAAGATGACTTTGTGCGTACGACTACGAAAAAAATAAAAAGACAGGATAATATGTAATAATGTTTCTGCGCTATATATAGAAAAATACAGCTGCCTGAGGGACTCTCCGGAAGCTGTATTTTTTACGGCAATTTATAAAAGACGCAATTTGAGATTAACGATTTATTTTTGTGTCAATTCGCGGTAAATGAGCATAATTTAGATTATAAAGCGTTTCAAGGTATAATTTAAACCTTGATATGTTTTATTTATGTATGTAAAAGATTTTGATCGTCTGATTTTGGGCTGTAATTTTATGAGGTGAAAAATGTCGGTAGTAACATACAGTTTTAAAACGGACGGAAATAAAAGGCTGTCCAAAGATTTCAGAGTGAGGGAATTTCGCTGCAAGGATGGAAGTGATAAGATATTAATATCGCCGGAAACGGTTAGAATTTTGCAGTCGATAAGGGATTATTTCGGCGAACCTGTTACGATTAATTCGGCTTACAGGACTCCGGCTTATAATAAAAAAATAGGCGGGGTACCTAAAAGCCAGCATGTGAAGGGAAAAGCCTGCGATATCCGAGTAAGAAATGTGCCGCCGAAAGCAGTTGCGGCCTATATTGAAGCTAAATTTCCCAAAACGGGAATTGGGCTATACAGTTCGTTTGTACATATTGATACGCGAGGTTATAAAGCGAGATGGAAAGATACAGGAAAAAATTCTGTAAAAGCATTTAATTTAGGAAATATATACGAAAAATATAAAGCAGGCTCGAAACATCAGGAGGATAATGAAATGGTTGAGGACAGAAAGATCATGATATTCGGAAAACAGCATACTGTAAAGGGGATATTAAAGAACGGAAATAATTATATTTCGCCAAAGGTGTTAAAAGAGGTTGGTTTTGAGGTGAAAAATAAGGGCAGCGAACCTATTATTTCCATGCCTAAGATAAAACTGAAAATCGATGGAAAAGATAAGTTTGTAGCTGGTTTCAGCGCAGACGGTACGCTTTACTGCGGAGTGAGAACACTTGCTGAGGCTTTGGGATATAAAGTTGATTGGGATAATAAAAATAAAATCGCAATAATCGAGTAAAGATCGCAGCGAATATATATTAATATAAAATTGAGCGGAAAAAAGTACGTTTGTTTATAACATAATTACGTATATGGGGGATATTTTGCATCAGAACAGCAGGATATCTCCAATTTTATTATGAGGAAAAATTTTAAGTATATGGTTGAATTTATGTGAATGAAATAATAAAATATTTATAAGCACAAAAAACTTAAAAATTTTTAGAAAGCTTCCTTTTTGGAAAAGTGTTCCCACTGTTCATTTCTCAAAATCTGGTGAATATTCATACATTTTTTAATTTTTACGCAATTTGAGCAACTGTATCTTGGATTTTGTCTACTGAATATTAGAAAAAGGCTTGGACAGCCTTAGATATTTACTTTAATTGGAATCAGCCCTATTTTTTACTTCGGTAATACCCAAAACATATTATAGTCCAAACACCAGGCACAGCTGCATATCCTGCATTTACCTGTCCATGATTTATAATAACATATCCACCGCCTATAAATGTCAAAACCAGGAAAATAATCCCTAAAATCAATGCTATTCTTTTCATCATCGTGATTTCCTCCATAAGAATAACTTTTATTATCATACACGCTGTCATAAATCAAACGTAAATAATCCCTTTAGAATATGATTATTATACTATTTTTTCTGCTCTTTTTTCTTATTTATAAATGCAGAAATTAACATAGCAAGAACTCCTAAAATGAGATAAGCAACTGTATATATAATAAATGCTGTTTCACTCATATCAAAGAAAGTCCATGTCCCAATCAGAAATAAGATGGCTGAAACAACTGGTAAACTCCATAAGTGCTTAATGCCTTTTCCCGCAAAAGATCCTATAATAATGGAATATATTGGATTCACACCAAAAAACAGTATGAAACAAACTGCCATTCCTGCATCACTCTTTACAAAAGTAACTGCCAACCATGGTAACATCAGCATAATTACTGCGGAAACTATTAACCAAATTATATAATTCTTTTTCATAATGTCACAAATACCTCCAATCTGGGTTTAATTGTTCTGTTTATATCTCTTCCCCTATAAAATATTATTTTATATTATACATTATTCAAGTATATATTTCAATGCAGAGTAAATATTCAGAATAAATTTATATACATTTGAAATGTATATTTATAATCTCATTTTTAATGGGTACACAATCCTGAAAAGGGAGTTAGAAAAACGTGAAACAAAATTAAAAAAATAGAGTCTTATATATTGAGAGGTAAATATTAAAGATATGGAAAGGTCAGTGTTAGAAGAAAAACTTTATAAATCTAAATTAAGGTTCAAAGTGCTTATAGCTGTCGTGGTGACTGCGATACTATTAATAGAATTAAATCAATGTTATTATGATTTATACATAGATGGCAGATCATATATAGGAACTTTTAAAGGCGATGCATATTATTATACGGCGGAAAACAATCATTATAAATGGACGGAGGAAGAAGGAAAGCAGCTTTTAAAAGATAAAGAAGACGATGTAATTTATCCTGATGAGTATTATAGGGAACAGAATATAAAATACGGAAAATATGTATTGGAATACGGAGATTCGGATAATAAATACGGAGAAAGTTTATATTATATATCTAATACAGGCGAACGTAAGCTTATAACGCATTTTCGTTATTCGCATTTCTTTATAATAATAAACGGAACGTACTTGATTGCGCATACTGATTGTTATATTGATTCTAATTCTGGAAAACAGGGAGCGGTTTACTGTTATAAAATAGAGTATGATAATGCAAATAAGAGGGTTATAGATACAAGATTGATAGATATTGTATACGATTGAAAGATTAAAAAACGATAATGTTTATACAGCAGGTAAAATTTTAGTTGAAAAAATTTTAGTCCTCTTGACCTGAATCATATAGGGTGATATAGTAATAAGGTAACGTTTGTGATGGAAACGTATCGAAGTGGTCATAACGAGCCGCACTCGAAATGCGGTTGCCCTCCGGGGCACGTGGGTTCGAATCCCACCGTTTCCGCCAGAAAAATATTGAAAAACCAACGGTTTGCGCCGTTGGTTTTTTTGTTTGCCTGAATTTTATTTGTAAATTTTTGGAGCTTGTTAAAGTAACCATCTGATTCATTAATTATAGCTGTATCAGTATTTATGAAAAGATACTCATAAACTTTCTGAGTGATCCGTGTATTAGAGTGACCTAATATTTTTGAAATATCAATAATATTTACGCCAAGACCTGACAGCATAACTGCATATATATCTGCTTTTTTAAATATTGCATTTTAAAAAGAGTTTGAAATAATTGTCTGTATTGTGTGGCTGCTGATGAGCGCCCATTGTTGCGGTGCCTTTTATAATGTCAGCTAAAAACAGGTCGGATTTAATTTTTAATTGTTTCGTTGATGTATATTCTCTGCGGTCTTATAAAATCGACGCGGAGTACCGTCATATTTTGTGCCGTGGGTAATGGTAATCTGAATTTTGCCGTTATCTAAATATTGATAACTGGTTATCTTGACTTGAAAAGGGCATAAAATACCCGATAAACTTGATGTTATTGGGCTTGTAATAGTACGTTTCTTTGTATATCAGGTTGGTATCACAGCCTATATTGAAAGTTTCCTGCGCCGACAGGGGGCGTATTATTTATGCATACATTAATCGTCCTTTAGGTTCTGGGATTGGCAATCCTCTTTCTTGATTTACTTCAATCCATAATTGCATGGATTCTTCAATAGCGGCAGTAACTTCTGCAAGAGTATCGCCATCAGCCATACAGCCGGGAAGTTCAGTAACTTCTGCAAGATAGCAATCATCTTCCTTACTCCACCATATGATAATTTCGTATTTTATCATAATTCGAACCTTTATACTCTATATATTTTTGTTTATTGAATATGAATTTATAAATTTTCTAACTTGTTTGACCTGATACGGTTTTGCTTTTGAATGATTTTTTCATAAGAGAAGATATGATGACTTCCGGAAACACGTTCTAATTTAAAACCTAATTTCTCAAGCAAAATGCATAATTCATTGAAATTTATGTTATTGTCACTATTACCAGATAATATATTTTGTAATAGTTTTTCGTATTTGCCCATTAATTATAAAAATCCTTTTTACCTTTCTATAATTTATATAGATTTTATTTTTATTTGTCGTTTTCTAATTTGTTTGGCGTTTTATTCCTCTTGTTTCACTGAAAGCGTTATTAAAATTTCAATTCTATCAATTCTTTGCTATACCCGTATATTCGTGCAATCTGTTCAATACTATACGACATTTGGATATATTCGCTTAATTCTTCATCGGGTATAAGCAGCTCGGCTGCGAATGAGTTTGCTTCTTTTTCTATTTTATCAACTGATAAAAGCGTTTTATTGCGTATAAAATAGCAATTTTGTTTTCTATGAAGAATTGCGTGTCCAAGTTCATGCGACATGACTAATTGCATTTCAGTATCAGATAAATTTTCATTAAGAAAAATACATCGGTGGCGTTTTAAATACATATAACAGCCGCATCGTGAACCGAGTGGACCGATTAAGTATTCAATGTTTAAATAGTCGGCGAGTTCAAAAGGATTGTGGGTATCAAATTTTTTTATATGATACAAAACAATCTGTTTAATATTAGCTTTCAATATATACACCTACTTTTTATTTTTATTTGGATTGTATTTTTCTTTGTTGATTAGTTTTAATCTGCGCAGCATTATCTCTAATTGTGCAGCAAACATTTCTCTATCGTCTTCAGGTATAGCTTCGCCGTCAAAACTTGCAGGTCCGTCTTCTCCGGATTCTAATTTATTCATTATAGTTTCGAGGTCTTTTTTTATATCGCGTTCATCTTTTTTATTAAATTGCGGCTCATTAGACGTATCAGAAATGTTTTCTTTACCTGTCATTAAATAATCTAAACTTATTCCAAAATACTCAGCTATGAGTTTGCCTTTTTCAGTGCTGATTAAATTGCGACGTGATTTCCAGTTGCTGAAAGTTGATTGACTGATACCGGTGGCTTTAGATACTTGATATGTGCTTACGTTAAATTGTTTTAGAAGTTTTTCAAATATTTCATACATTCTGCGCTCCTTATAAAATAATTCACAAAACGGTATTAAATTATATTGACTACTTCACAGAATGGTGCTATACTTTAGCCATGCTTCACAAGAATGAAGTAAGTTTAATACCAAATTATGACGCTTTGCAAATATGATGCTTTAATTATGTGTATATAATATCACATTTGTGAAGTAGGAACAATATAATTTTGAGGAAAGAGGGGAAAAGTTGTATAAAAAATTTGCTGAATTATTAGAAAAAAATCAAAAAACATCATATCAAGTATCAAAAGATACGGGAATTGCTGAAAATATTTTTTCATATTGGAAAAATGGCCGCAGTAAACCCAAGGTGGACAAGCTGAAAATCCTTGCCGATTACTTTGGAGTATCAATTGAATACTTTCTGGAAGATGATATGAGTCAGCATAGGGAAAGCAAGGAAAGACCAACTATTAAAAGTCAAGTAGATCATTGTAAAAATCAAAAGAAATTTTCATAGGAAAAAAGAGCATGACAAAAAGACCCGCTGTCAGGCAGGCTGAAAAGGGAAAAGGATTTAAGCCTTTGGAACGTAAGGCT
>JAAVYD010000012.1 GCA_022790955.1 Bacillota bacterium | reverse complement strand
GAGATAACGTAACGATGGAGATCGAACTAATCCATAAGATAGCTATAGAAGAAGGTTTAAGATTCGCTATAAGAGAAGGCGGAAGAACAGTAGGTTCAGGAGTAGTAACTGAAATTATTGAGTAATATATTAATATTTTGCTTGAAATAAAGGTACGAGCCTGTGTTTTAAGCAGATATAATATAAATGCAAGGATCAGGCTTTTTAAGTCTGACCTGAGCAAGGCAATATTGCTTTGCAGATTAAAAATTGATTTGATATGAACACCGGTTGAGTAATATCAGCCAGCAGCAAATTTACAAAGTTAAAGTTTGTGGATTTCTGCAGAAATGTTCTGCTTGTATCTTAGCGAAACTTGCGGAACGCATACTGGAATTGCGAGGTTTTGGTCGTTACGTAATTCAGTTGAGTATGAATAATGTTAAAGACAGGCGCTGGAAATGTTTTGTTTCCAGCGCTTTTTCAAATGTTTCAGAGAATATTTACAGAGGCAGATTATAAGATACGTGTGATGACTTTATCACTGTATTAGGAGATGATAATTTAGAATAAAGGGAGTAAAAATCTGTGAGGATGATTAATATTTCGGGTATGATTTAAAAATAGGAAGGCGATGTTTTATTTGATGCCGAAGGAATAAACAATATGAAAAATCTTGGCAAAATATGAGATGGTTGTTTAATAGTATTAATTATTATAAAAACAAAAATCAAGATTAATATTGTATTTACAATAAGGTATTAAGGGTTTATAATAAAAACGTTGATTTACAAAAAATACAGCGTTGGCGCAGATGTTCTCCGCCTTTTAGGCGGGTTTCATTTTAGACTTTCAGTAGAAGATTATAATCTCTCACTGAAACCCGGAGAAGCAAAGCTGCCTGCGACAGCTGCAATCGTCGCAGCATGATTAAGTGAGCTTATAATGCTCTGCTCCGATTTAAATAAAAATTAAAAAAATGTTGACATAAAGGGCCGGTAATGGTAACATAACTAAGCGATTCTATTGTTTCGCCGGTTTTGTAATATTTAGAATCGATGTTGGTAATATCGGTTATTTATCATATATTTTAAGATCCATTGCCTAAGGAGGTGTAAATATGAGAGTTAAAGTAACTATGGCGTGTCAGGAATGTAAGCAGAGAAATTACAATACTGTAAAGAATAAGAAAAATAACGCAGAGCGTATTGAGTTAAATAAGTATTGTCCGTTCTGCGGCAAGCATACGCTTCATAAGGAAACTAAATAATAAAGGAAGTAAATCCAGATGGCAAACGAGACAACAACTAAGAAAAAGTCCCGCATAAGGGAATATTTCCGCGGGATTAAAATAGAGCTTAAAAAAGTCATATGGCCTACAAAGGGCGAACTGATGTCGTATACCGGCGCTGTTATTCTCATGTGTGCAATCTGCGCGGTGGGATTCTGGGCAATAGATTCAGTTTGCGCGCTTATTCTCCAGAAACTGCTGGGTATAGACATTTCCATGTAGCCAGGAGATTTCAGAGTATGGATTTCTTACGTATAAACTGCAATAATTATCAGGAAAGGGCGGCTAAAGTTCCGTTTTTGATGTAAATGGCGAAATTCGATAAAAATATTAAAAATGAATTCTTAAGTTCAGACGAATTTTATGATGATGAATTTTATGAAGACGAAGAAGATCCGGAAGTCTTAGAGGAAGATGCCGAAGACGTAGATTTTTTTGAAGAAGAATCAGACGTTGAGGAAAATTCTCAGCCTGAGGGAGAAGATCATTCCGACAGCAGCGATGAGGACAGTAATCCTTTCATTCAATCCGCAAATTTGCAGGCGGATGGCGCGCAGTGGTATGTCGTCCATACTTATTCAGGCCATGAAAATAAGGTGAAAGCCAATATTGAAAAAATAGTAGAAAACAGAGGTATGCAGGATCTCATTCAATGCGTAGTCATGCCTACCGAGGATGTCGTAGAGATAAAAAATGGTCAGCGCAAGGTTAAAACGCGCAAGGTTTTTCCTGGCTATGTGCTTGTAAAAATGATTGTTACAAACGAGTCATGGTATCTTATAAGAAATACTCAGGGCGTTACGGGTTTCGTAGGTCACGGTTCAGATCCTATTCCGCTGACTTCAGAAGAAGTAAGACGTTTAGGAATAGAACAGGTTTCTATTTCAGTAGATTTGGAAGCAGGAGATACAATAAAGGTTCTCGGAGGTCCGTTCGACAGTTTTATGGGTACTATCGAGGAAGTCAACATCGAGAAACAGACTTTGAAAGTCTGCATTTCTATGTTCGGCAGAGAAACTCCTGTGGAACTTGAGTTTAATCAGGTCGAAAAAATAGTATAAAAGCAAATGTTTTTTATTATTAAAATGTAAGCAATTTTTTAATCGCATAGATTGCTATACTGCCACAAGTGGGCTTGCAAGGAGGTGACACAAGATGGCAAAGAAAGTAGAAGGTTTAATTAAACTGCAGATTCCGGCAGGCGGCGCAACTCCGGCTCCTCCGGTAGGTCCGGCTCTCGGTCAGAAGGGCGTAAATAT
>JAAVYD010000156.1 GCA_022790955.1 Bacillota bacterium | reverse complement strand
GAAATGCCTGTCATATCCAGGGGAAGGGCACAAAAACTTCACCTTTCCCTGCCTGCCCCAAGGCTCATAGCCGCCGAAGCCCTTCACATACCCCTGGCACACAGCGTCGAACATCATCTGCAGGCTGGAGTTGTTGCCCAGGATAATCTGCCCGGCAGGCACCCCCAGCATTTCGCTGAAAATGGCCCGCATTTCCGGCAGGCCGTTCCACACGCCGTAGTTGCGGCAGTCGTCACCGTCAGAATTTGCAAACTCGCTTCTGGCATGGAGTGCTTCCAGCACGCCCAGGGCCAAATCAAGCTGTTTCGCGCTGGGCACCCCCCGCGCCATGTTCAGGCTCATACCCAAAGACTTGAAATCTTCATACTGCTTTGCGGCTTCCCGGCAGACACGCCGCAGCTCGCCAATTTCCATCGCTGCCAGTTTCATTCCGAACATCTCCTAATCAAAAATGAAATTATGAATCATGTACCGCAATGCTTTTTCATTTTCACAGGTCAAACTTTAAATAGTTTAATATATCCCGGCGGAAAATGCAAGCGGATTTTGTCTTTCCTGCATTTTTTATGTTTTGCACCATTACAAGGCCCCTTTTCGGCCTTTTCTGTGCAACCTTATGAAACTCCCGCAAAATCCCTTGTTTCCCTGTATTTTTCACCCGCAGAACATTGTAGTTTTCCCGAAGGTATGATAAACTTATAAAAGGAAAGCCCGCAGCAGGGCAAGGAACGGCTTCTGATAAAGGAACCACTGATTAAATCGCGCCTAGGGGCTTGGCACGCACCTCGCTAGCATATTTTCCGTCATGATGCACATCTTTCGCTTGACAAGCGCCAGCTTGCCTGCGCTCAATCTATACACCCTGACGAAAAATCTGTCGGTACGATTTGCGCACCAGATTTAATCAGCGCTTCCTAAAGAAAGGAACATATCATTTATGGGTGGATTTTTTGGCGTAGCTTCTAAGGACGACTGCATGTTCGACCTGTTTTTCGGAACAGACTATCACTCCCATCTGGGCACCCGCCGGGCAGGCATGGCTGTGTACGACAGGGAAAAAGGCTTTGACCGGGCTATACACAACATCGAAAATTCCCCGTTCCGCACGAAGTTCGACAAGGACGTGTCGGAAATGCGGGGGCGCTGGGGCATTGGCTCCATCTCCGACTATGAGCCTCAGCCCCTCATTGTGCGCTCCCACCATGGCACCTATGCCATTGTGACTGTG
>JAAVYD010000011.1 GCA_022790955.1 Bacillota bacterium | reverse complement strand
TTATCGCATTAAAATATTTTAATGCGATAAACCTTTTTTATTAAAATTTTCTTAAAAATTTTTTGTTAAATTTATATTTAATAACAGACAAAATGTAAAAAACAATGTATAATTAAAATATACTTTAGAATTTTTCGTATTTGAATAAAGGAGGCGTTAAACATGAAAATAAACAGATCGCGCAGCCCTTCAACTGGGATTCACGATTTCATAAGACCCGCCGCAATTCAAACTGTAAATTGTAACAGGGTTTTAAAACTATTTTTAAATTTCACATTAATATTAACACTCATTATTTGTTTACTCTCTATTTCTGCACAATATTCTTATGCGGAGCCTGACTCGGAAAATTCCGAAATTATGATTACGCGCGACGGATTTATATCAATGCTTACAGAAAAAACCGAAGCGGATACGGCGAACGTCAGCGAAAAAGCTCCGTTCAGCGATACAGATAAAAATTCAGCGCATATAGACTGGGCGTATTCCAAATGGCTTATAAACGGTCATTCCGAGGACTGCTTCCGTCCGAACGACGACATTACCAAGCAGGAAGCGGCGGCGATACTCAGCCGTTATCTCGACTATACATATACGAATCTTGCCGAAAAAGACGCAAGCGCAGCTCCAGATACTTCCAACCTCCCGGAATGGGCTGCAGGCGAAATAGAAAAATGCTGTATGTACGGCATAATCCCGGAAGGAGAGCGGGAATTCGATCCGAAAACCGGCTTAACGGCCGCCGAAGCAGAAGAATGGATATCCGCGCTAAATTCTATATCGGCAAGCGCTTTCGTCCCATCTCAACAGACAACTTTCGCAGACGATCTTGCGGCAAATCTTAATAAAAAGGGCAACTGGTCGGTTTCTCCGTATTCCATACGCATGTGTCTGGCTATGGTCGCCAACGGAGCCCAGGGCAACACCAGGCAGGAATTATTAAACGCGCTTAAAATCGAAGACTTAGGGACGTTTAATGCAAATGTTAAAAAACTGCTTTCGCAGTACGACGGCTACCAGAAGATCATGTCTTTGGAAACATCAAACTCCATCTGGCTGAATCAGAGTTGGTTCAACGGCAAAGGAAAATTTTTAGAGCCTTTTAAAAATAAGGTGAAAGACAGCTACCGCGCCGACGCTTTCGAGGTTATCAATAAAGATTCAATAGAAAAAGTCAACGCATGGGTAAACGAAAAAACTAAAGGCAAGATCCCGACTATCCTCACCGAAGATCACCGCAACTTCGTGACTGCCCTCGTAAACGCCGTATACTTTAAAGCTGCCTGGGAAAATGAATTTTATGAAGATAACACGAAGCCCGGCGACTTTAAAAACGCCGACGGCAGCATATCGAAGACAGACCTTATGCACCAGACCAATCATTTTGGATATTACAGCACTCCCGGCGTACAAGCCGTTAAAATGAACTATATACCGTATTATACGGATGAAAACCATGAAAATTTTGAGCGTTTCGACGGAGCTGATTTCAGTATGTATCTTATAAAAAGCAGCGATACGAATATCCCTTTGGAAGATCTGCTTAACCAGGCTGAGTTTAAGATGCAAAAAGTAAAGCTGACTGTTCCTAAATTTAAAATCGACTACGGCGCTGAGCTTAACGATACTTTAAACGCTTTGGGTATTAACGACGCTTTTAATTCAAACAAAGCAAACCTTTCGGACACGATAGACGTTTCTCTGCTTCCGTCAAACCAGTACTGCCTTGATGCCGTACTTCACAAAACATATATATCCGTGGATGAAAAAGGCACGGAAGCCGCAGCGGTCACAGCAGGTGTTGGCGGCGCGGGAGGTCCTCTGCGCACTCCTCCTGTTCAGGAATTTACAGCGGACGAGCCTTTCTTCTTCGTTATCCGCGATAATACAAACCGCGAAATATTATTCGCAGGACGTTACGAAAAAGCAAACTAATCTTATCTTTTATAAAATATTAATAAAAACAACTTAAACCATTGCCCGGACCTGCAGTAATAAGCAGACCCGGGCATCTTTATCTGTTTTTTTAATTTCCGCGCAAATAAAATACCCCTGCGCATCTCTTAAAATGTGCAGGAGCATTTTATTTTGAATTAAATTATATATAAAAACACGAATTCCATAAGTTAAAAACCCCTAACAGGCTTAAACCTTTACAGTTTCATAAGTTTTCTTAACTTAATCTTAATTTTACCACATAATATGAGTATTTGCTATAATAATTTTTTTATTCACAGACTTTATATAAATATTACGCTATCGGAATCATTAATATTAATATACTTATAAAAGCAATTGATTGAAGTAAGAAGATTTAGTAATATCTAATATAAGATTTTTATAACAAATACCCGTAAATTTATAAAATTTTAATCGTTGATATGCTATAATATTAATTAAGGATTATCGCTTGGCGGTCAGTCACTCTCCTTATACAAGGAGGTGGCGATTCATGATTACATATTCAGCTATGTTCGATTATACAATGGTTATAGTTGGTATCGTTATCGCTTGTGCTATTATTTGGCGCAAAAAATAAAAGAACCGCCTAACTGATTATATTTTAGCCAGTTAAGGCGGTAATTAACCTATCTTCGGACTGACCGCCGTAGCAAAAGCGGTAATCCTTTTATTACATTTATATTATCATAAATAAATATTTTTTTCAATACAATTCATATTTTTTAACCTATTCCTTACCCATAAGCATCTCTGCTACTTTATAAATATCTCCCGCGCCCATGGTTATAACCGTATCTCCCGGCTGAGCGTTATTTTTTACAAATACAGCGATCTCCTCTAAACTTCCGAAATAATAAGCCTCCTTTGCCGGCTGCTGTTTCTTTATCGCGCTTATAATCTCCTTAGAGCTTATCTTATGAATATTTTTTTCCCGCGCCGCGTATATTTCAGACATAATAAGAACGTCTGCATCATCGAATGATTTGGTAAATTCGTCGAATAAAGCCCGCGTTCTTGTGTAAGTATGCGGTTGGAAAAGGCACCACAGCCTGTTATGCGGAGTATTCTGCGCCGCGTGCAGGGTCGCCTTGATCTCAGTCGGATGATGAGCGTAATCATCTATTACTTTTACGTTATTTTCCGTTGTGCCGATTACATCAAAACGGCGCTGAGAGCCTTTAAACTTTTTCAGCGTTTCGCAGATGGATTCCGCAGGAACGCCCAGAGTATAGCATGTAGCGAAAGCTGCCAACGCATTCGTCATATTATGTTCACCCGGCACGCTTAACTGGATTCTGCACAGAACTTCTCCGTCGCATATCACATCGAAAGCCGGAAAACCGTTGCTGTCGAAACTGATATTCTTTCCGCAGAATTTGCTCGTATCCGTGAATCCAAAAGTAACGACTTTGCTGTCCACTGACTGCAGGATATTGCTGACAAAAGGATTTCCGTCATAAGCTACAATAAATCCGTCTTCAGGCACTAACTTGGAAAACCTGTCAAAAGACTTTACGATATGATCTATATCTTTAAAATAATCTAAATGATCTGAATCTATATTTAAAATTATCTCAATCTTAGGACGCAGACTTAAAAAACTATCCATATATTCACATGCTTCCGTCACAAAATATTCGCTGTGACCGATCTTGGCGTTGCCGTGAAATTCCGGCAGATTTCCGCCTACCAGGATAGTCGGATCTACTCCCCCGTGCTCTAAAATCAGCGATACCATAGAGGTAGTCGTTGTTTTGCCATGAGTTCCGGAAATGGCAATGCTTGTTGAATAGTAACTCATAAGCGCTCCCAACGCCTCCGCCCTTGTAGCAAGCGTTATTCCACGCTCCTTTGCCGTGGCGATTTCAGGATTCTCCGGAGAAACGGCAGCGGAATATACCACAAGATCCGCGCCTTCTATATTTTCCGCGCTGTGACCTTCATAAACGGTAATTCCCTGCATTTTAAGATGCTCCGTCATATCTGAAGTTTTCATATCCGAACCGGAAACGGTGTAACCCTTTGACTTTAAAATTTCTGCAACGGCGCTGAGCCCGATCCCGCCGATGCCTATGCAATGCACATGTTTATATTTTGCAATATCAAGCATTTCTCAATAATCTCCTTTAATAGCTTTATTCTGCCCCTGACTTATTTTGCGAATAATAATTTTATATCCTATTTATTATACTTCATATCGCTAAAATTGAAACACTAAATTTAAAATATATGCTTATCCTAATATCTTAATTCCGTAAATTTTTTATAAATTTATTTACTCTACGATGCGTAGATTGTTATTAAATATAAGTCCTGGTATTATATTCACAGATAAGAATTTGACATATACTATGAATTATTAAATAAAAAATTTAGGAGAAATAATTATGAAAGTAACTGTATTTAACGGAAGCCCTGCCGGCTTAAACAGCGCCACGCATGTTATTGCCCGCGCTTTTTTAAAAGGAGCCGCTTCGGCAGGCGCAGAAACCGAAAATATCTTTTTATCCGAGCATAAAATTTTTCAGTGTCGAGACTGCTTTTCCTGTTGGTTTCATACGCCGGGCAAATGCGTAATGTCAGACGATATGGAATCGCTTTTAAAACTATATAACGAATCTGATATCGTATGCTTCGCTACGCCTGTATTCACATGGAATATGACCTCGCTCCTCAAGAATTTTGCAGACCGGCTTGTTCCGTTAAAAAGCCCTTTAGTAACAGAAGATCATGGAAATTTTGATTTACAAGACGCTGACGCAAGAATGCAAAAAACCATAGTTATATCTAATTGCGGATTTCCGGGAGAAAATAATTTTGACGTGCTTCGCGCCGCGGTAGCCTGCTGCAATCCAACCCTCACAATCTTCCGAAACTGCGGAAAACTGCTTAAGAGCAAAGATCCCTCGGTCATGGAAACAGTCAAACAATGGCTTGCGATTGTGGAGCAGTCCGGCAAAGAATTGATAACTCAGGGAAAAGTATCCGAGGATACGGAATCCGCTCTGGATACGCCGTTAATGTCCGTTCAGGATTATGTAAATTATATTGGAATGTGATAAGAATAGTCTTAATCGCTGCGGCAACGCATCCTTCTGCATATATTAAGCAGAAAGATGCGTTTTATTAATATTTCATCTTATTGTTTTTACGCCGACTGCATTACTTCTGCTTTCAGCTTTTTTAATTCTTCCAATGATAACGCTGGAACATATCCCTCTATTTTTTCATCTCACTTTATTCTCAAAATATTATCATTCATAATTATTTATATTAATATTGCATCTTTAGTTAAATAAAGCATTAATAATATGAATATATAATTGCGCAATCAATATATTTGCCAGCCCACTATTCAAATTCTAATAAAATCCAATTTAAATCAATCTATGACTTTCTCCTCGCCTAACCTATTCATAAGCCACTCAAAAACAGCTTCGCCGTCATCTGGATGATTTAATGAAAATCCGATAGAAACAGAACGATCTGTATCCATAATAAATTTTACGACTGGTATTTTTCTCATTCCAATGATATTAAAGTATCTCTCTGCTTTTTCAATTTGATGAATTATAATTACAAACAATCGCCCTCTATTCCTGCACACAATAAAATTCTGCATAAGATGTATTTCGCCCTGCCAGATTTTATAAACAGGATGCGGCGCCGCATATTCTTTTTCAAGCAAATAACTATCATTATCGTTAAAATCGCGCATACTTAAATAAACCTGCGCAGCCGAACGCAAAATCGATAAAACTAATATTGCAATCACGACCAAAACAAGCGGCTTTTGTATCAATGAAAATCCGGAATAACACTTGAAAAGAACAAATATACATATTATAAAACCGACTGCAAAAAACGCCAGCCTGCGAAATTCTTTCAATATAAAATCTCTTTTGATCTTTCCCACGGTTTATCCTCTTTATATATCTATCTTTCCAGATAATTTTTAAGAATCTGCGCGATCTGCGCTCTGGTAGCCCTGCCGTTTATATCCAGGCTCCCATTCGCTCCGCCGCTCATTATACCGTTATCTACCGCCCACTGCAAAGCCGGCAGCGCGTAACCCGTATAATTGTAAGTATCATCAAAAAGCAGAGTATTTATAGATGTTTTCGGGCTGCCCGCATAGCGCCACAGCATGACAGCCATCTGCGCCCTCGTAACACTTTCCTGCGGTCTGAAAGTTCCATCTGCAAATCCTGTCACGATTCCCTGCTCCGACGCCCACAAGACAGCCTTCTCATACCATGCGCCCTCAGCCACATCACTGAAATCCGCGCTGTCCATAGGTTCGTAACCGCTGTTGTTTATATTATAAAGAATCTGAACCATCATAGCCCGCGACAGATTATCGTTTGGTCCAAACCTGCCGTCCGAATATCCGTTCATATAACCATTAATACTTACAAACCTTACTGCGCTGTAGAACCAGTTTTTCGCCGAAACATCGTAAAACGGATTTGCCCATGCACCCGAATAATCCGGTTCCTTATCTTCATTACTGCCGCCGTTATCAGGGGAATAATCCTGCGCCGCTAATTTTAAAACACGACTGTCCCACAAATTAAGGCAGTTTTCATCATATAGATAATTTAAACTTCTGCCGATTTTAAGCGAGTATCCTATATTTGGACTTCCGTTTCTGCTGCCAGCCAAAAATAACCTGCTCGCATACAAGGGATTATCATCGCAATTTGTAATATCTGCAAGATAATTCTGACCGTCTTCCATAGTAACTATATTCCACATGTGACCGCTGTCCGCCAGCGTGCCCACCATAGTGCCGCCCACTGTGTAGCATGCTATTTTATTATTTTTAAACCTGGTAAGATCGCAAAGATACTGAAAAGCCTTAGCGTAGCCTTCGCATACTACGTTTGTATCAGGATCGTTATCAAAAACATAAATAAGCTGCCACGGATCGCCGTATCTCACATTTTTTGTATAATTATTATACGAAACGTTATCGCATATAAATTGTTTATACGACTGTAGTTTTTCATAATCGGACTTGCCTGCATTTGCATTTACAACATTTCTCGCATTAGCAGCCGCAGCTTTCGCTGTATTCGTCCTGCTCTGATCCACAGTAGTACTGCTTTCCGCCTGATAACTGTCAGCAACCTTTAAAACATATCTTAAATTTCTTATAGTTATATTTGTACCACGTGAATTTTTTACTGCGCGAGCGCTGTAATAAAATCTTGTGCCGCCTTTACTCGTCTTATCGTACCAGTACATTTCATAAGGGCAATCGTGAAGCAAAGCGTTTATGATATTATTCGTTTCGATTTCGCTTTTCACTTTTCTATCCAGCGCATCGGCGGCAGCCGAAGTAAACGAACCCGCTGAAATTACAGGCTCAGACGACGGTAATCCCAATTCTTCAGCCGACCACGTATATGAAATATTATCAAGAACAAATTCCGTACCAACGCGCTGTCCATCTGCAATCTGCAAAATCTGCGCCTTTAAAGCGTCGTAAACATCCCTGCTCGCGTCCGAATTAAGATACTCTCTTGCCGCAGCGCCAAAAGCGCGAACCTGCCTGTCGCCATAAAGAATGTTGTTTAAATGTTCATCGAATAAAACTTCATTACTGTCCGCGCCGTCCGCATCTATTTCTATTATTTGCTCCGCTTCCATTTCGCCTAAAACATCTCCGTCTGTTCCGGCGATATCTTCAACAGCAAAAATTGCTGACGAAAACTGTCCCAGGCACAAAATTATCATTAAAATAATACCCGGAATCCTTTTTTTCATATGTAACCTCCCATATTCACACATTAACGCATAATACGCCAAACCGCGCATATACAAATATCTGCACCCCTTTTCCGACTTTCGCCGGTTTTTTATCAGTTTATTTTCATGCATCTATAAATATAAATCAATTATTATAATCTTAAATATCCGCTTAATATAATCAAGCCTGCGATACCGCCGCGAACTCCGATAAACATATTGATACAGATTTTTATTTACATAATTATTTTACTATTTTACCTGAATAAAGGCAAGCGTTATAACAACTGATAAATACTTTATTGTAAAATTTTGCCTTGATTTATGCAACTATATGACATCTGCTGCTATTAAAATCATCTCTTTTAACTTTTATTTTGCTGTATAAAGAGCTCAATTCATTTTGATAAATTCATATAATATATTGCAGCAATCTTACATGGTACAGAATCTCACCATCAAAGACTGCTATATTTCTTTTGGTTAATCAAAAAATTTTAATGCAGACTATCTCCAATATATCAAATACCGCTGCCTGGTAATTAGCAAATCGTACATAAGAAACTATTACCATGATATAGACGTATGCCGACTATGCAGGAAACATCATACTGCATCATAAAACCCTTAATTCTTGATAAGTGAAATTGTTGATAATATTCCGGCTATATAGTACGGACTATTTACTTATTGATAAATCCTATATTGTTGATGCATATATTTAATTTTTATTCTGTTTATTATAACGAGAAACTATAAAAACCGAACATAAACACCACAAACGACAAAAGTGCGTTAAAATTTATATTGTTGATAAAACGCAGTAAATAATATATAATAAATTTATTTAAAGCGTAGCAGATCATGGCAGGATCTCTTGTCAAGAATACCTCTCGAACGCTTACAACACGCGCCCGGATTTATCCGCCGGGTTTTGGCATGAAATTATAACTCAAACGCCGAAAGCCGGAAATGAAACCCGTTTGCAGAAGCAATGAAAACATTTAGCGCTTGTTATATTTACTGAGCAAATGAATAATAAGGAGAAAAACATGGCAGACGTAAGACAGATTTTACAGGATTTTCAGAATGGTTTAGGCGTATTTAACGAAGCTCTTCCTAAAAATATGGAAGCATTTGGCGGATTAAACGCAGCATCTTTTGCCGAAGGAGCCATTTCCGTAAAAACTAAGGAACTCATCGCAGTAGGCATTGCAGCTTACAACAGATGCCAGTACTGCATAGTAGCTCATGTACACGGAGCTCTGGCTGCCGGCGCAACAAGAGAAGAAATTCTTGAAGCAGCTATGGTATCCGTAGCTTTCGGCGCAGGTCCCAGCATGGCTTATTCTGCAACACTCGTTCTTGACGCCATCAATGAATTTGAAAAAGATTTTAAATAAGCAGAATCAATAATTATAAATCAGAAGAGCGGGAAATTAAGTTTTCCCGTTTTTTATTATGCAGGTAATCCATTAAATCCTATCCTCTAACAAAGCTATTTATATATGCGCTTAATTTTATTACAAAAATATTTTTATAAAACAGTCATATTAAAAAATTTCCGCCATATTATGTATTATTAACCGATAATACTCAAGTCGCCGACTGCACCGGACCCGACATGATGTCAGCATACTATGATATTCACATTGTCCGCAGGATCTCGGCGATATAAAATAATGGGGGCGATATGTTGAAAAACCAATATTCAATGTCCGGTTCCCGCAAATATGTTAGGTCTGCCGGGCGTAAAAAAATTATTAATTTAAGAGGTATAGACAGAATAACTATAACGGTGTTTGCGATAGTTTTAACTGCTTACGCAATATTCGGTCCCGGTATCAACGGACAAGCCTCCGCAGATACGGAGAAACCCGATAATCTGCAAGCCGAAGAACAAAATTCTCAGGAAGCGGTTTCTGCCGTAAAAACATCAGCAGTAGAAGATTATAAAGAAATTTCCGATAAACATCTATCCGAAATCTCCGATTTCGACGTACTTGTACTTAAAGAAAACGGAAAAGTAGATTCTGTTCCCGTAGAACAATACATAGCCGGAGTAGTATCTTCAGAAATGCCGTCTTCCTTTGATCTTGAAGCGCTAAAAGCGCAGGCGGTAGCCGCACGCACTTATGTAACATCCAGACGAGATTCATATAATAACGGCAAAAGCAAGCATCCCGGAGCGCACGTTTGCTCTACTACCTGCTGCCAGGTTTACAGGGATACAGAAGGACTGCGTAAAGTCAAATCCGACGAATGGATAAAAACAGATTACAATAAAATAAAAACCGCCGTTTCTCAAACTGCCGGTCAGCTACTTTATTATGACGGCGAACTCGTAACCCAGCCGCTTTTCTTTTCCGCCAGCGGCGGCAAAACAGAAAATTCCGAGGACGTCTTTTCCAGCGCGCTGCCATACCTGCGCAGCGTAAGCAGTTCATATGAAAACGCAGAAAAATATACAAATTTTGAAACGGTTAAAACTTATGATGAATTGAAAAAACTGCTGTCCGCCCACGGAACGGTGAATCTGACTCCCGATAATATCAAAGTCCTATCCCACACGGAAGGAGACGGCGTCGCTCTGGCAGCTTTCGATACGCTGCAGCTTACCGGCAGGCAGGTTCGCGAACTGCTCGGGCTGCCTTCTGCAGATTTTACCATTAAAACCACATCCGATAACGTCACTTTTGTGACAAACGGCAGCGGACACAGAGTCGGTCTCAGCCAATACGGCGCCGACGGCATGGCGGCAAACGGTTATAATTATAAAGAAATACTTCAGCATTATTATTCAGGCACTTCCATAGCGTAATATATGGAAACTTACCAAATCAATGTTAAAATATCATCTTTCCAAATCCCCGGCATGTCCGGGTTTTTTTATTACTGACTGCAAAATACTCCTGTAAATAATTCTCTTAATTTTTTTATTTTACTTATCTAATATATTAATGTTTTAACCATATAATAAATACCCTATAATTCTATTAACATAACATGTTTAAATCTTTCCTTTCCGCTTTTTTCAAGGATTTCAGAAAATTAATTTATCCTATTGACTTTATGATATCAAAATGATATCATAAATACATCAAATAGAAATTCACTATATGATATTCAAAGGGAGGTTTTAAATATGACAGAAAAAATCTTAACAACCAGAAAAAACGGCATGATAGTTATGTTAATATCAATATTACTTTACCTTGCAGCTATCGCAGGCGTAATAAAAGGCGCAATGACCGGTACAACTATTCTTATAGCCGTATCCATAATCTGGCTGATTGTCGGCATACTGCCCTTCTGCGGTCTGAAAGTTCTTAATCCTCAGGAAGCTCTGGTTTTTACACTGTTCGGAAAATACAGGGGAACAATCAAGGAGGCTGGTTTTTACTTCGTTAATCCTTTCTGCAACAGTTTTAATCCTGCAGCTAAAACAAAGCTGAACCAAAGCGGCGACGTAGGAAACGACGCAAAAAAGAGTCCTTTCTCTTTTGGCGCAAACTCTCAGATTCAGACGGAAAGAGTAAATAATAAAATTTCTTTAAAGATAATGACGCTTAATAATAACCGTCAAAAAATCAACGATTGCCTGGGAAATCCTATCGAAATCGGCATAGCCGTAATGTGGCGCGTAAAAGATACAGCCAAAGCCGTTTTTAATGTAGACAATTACAAAGAATATCTTTCTCTTCAGTGCGACAGCGCTCTGCGCGACATAGTCCGTATTTATCCTTACGATGTTTCGCCTGATGTGGATACAACCGGCGACGGTATTGCGGACGACGGCAGCCTGCGCGGTTCAAGCGATGTAGTTATTTCTCGCATACGAGATGAGATTCAGAAAAAAGTAGCCGACGCCGGTCTGGAAATCATAGAAGCCCGCATTACACATCTCGCTTATGCGCCCGAAATCGCGGCAGCTATGCTGCAAAGACAGCAGGCGTCAGCTATAATAGATGCAAAAACTATGTTGGTTGACGGCGCTGTAGGAATGGTCGCTCTGGCTCTTGAACAGCTCAGCGAAAATCACATAGTCGATCTTGACGAAGAAAGAAAAGCCGCTATGGTTTCCAACCTGCTCGTTGTTCTCTGCGGCAATCACGACGCGCAGCCTATTGTAAATTCCGGCAGTCTGTATTAAAATGATGATATGGGCGATGCAAAGAAAAAACAGGTTCCGCTAAGGCTCTCTGAAAAACTGTATAATTCCATAGCTGCCTGGGCAGAAGACGACTTCCGTTCGGTAAACGGTCAGATCGAATATCTTCTTACAGAATGTGTCAGACAGCGTAAGAAAAATGGCAAATACGTTTCCGAACATCTGGACGAGCCATTGGAACTGGATATATGAATACAACAATATAATAAACATTCTGACAAATCCAAAACAAAGCAAACACAAAACCGCAAAATCAGTAAATTTTGCGGTTTTGTGATTTTATTAAAGCTAACGCATTATGCTAATAAAAATTAGATACTCAATATCAATACATTGTATCATCAACAGAAATCAATACAATATACAGAATTAATTGATAATAGT
This sequence comes from Bacillota bacterium, assembly GCA_022790955.1. GTDB lineage: Bacteria > Bacillota > Clostridia > Peptostreptococcales > Anaerovoracaceae > JAAVYD01. Next base: position 22,705 of record JAAVYD010000011.1, on the reverse strand, counting down.
ACGATTATCTAATGAGTCATTTTGCAATTTTACTATAAATCACTTTTATTGTTTAGCAATATATTGCGTTATTAATAACATTAAATACTATTTTTTGATTATAATACTGCTAAAAAAGCCAATTTAATAGCACAACAGGTTAAAGCTAATTCTTTTTAACGAAAATTTCAGACGATAAAAGGGATTTATTTCATAAATTCCGATTATTAATATAAATTTAAAAACCTTTACTTCATGCTGTGCATATGATCGAGCGGCCCTCTGCCCGCTCCCATATCCAGCCCGGCCTTTATCGCCTTGGTAATATATTCCTTAGCCTTCATAACGCTTTCTTCAATTCCCAAACCCGCGGCAAGATTGCACGCAACGGCAGAAGACAGCGTACAGCCCGTGCCGTGGGTATTAGGATTATCTATATATTTGCCCCGGAACCATATCCTCCTGTTCTCATCCGGAATATACAACAGATCATTGGAGCCCGTACTCAAATGCCCGCCTTTAAGCAGCACCGCAGGCACTCGAATCTTTATATCCTCTGAAGCCTGCGCCTCATTCGCTGCACGCATACGCTGAGCTATGGCAACAGCAGCATTCTCCATATCCTCCTCGGTCTTTATATTTATACCAGAAAGAACCTTTCCTTCAGCCAGATTCGGCGTTATTATCGTGCTTGCCGGCAGCAGTTTTCCAATAAGCGCCTCCGTCGCGCTGTCCTGAATCAGCTTTCCGCCGCTTGTGGACATCATGACAGGATCCGCTACTATATTTTCAGCTTTATATTCTGTTAATTTATCAACTATAACGTTTATAAGCGCCTCGCTTGCAACCATTCCTATCTTTACAGCATCAGGATATATATCCTGAAAAATGCAATCAAGCTGATTCGCAAGAAACTCCGGATCAGACTCCTGGACGCCGTAAACGCCTGTCGTATTCTGCGCGGTAAGCGCGGTAACGGCGCTCATTGCATACATTTTGTGCACGGTTATCGTCTTAATATCCGCCTGAATTCCTGCTCCGCCGCTGCAGTCCGAACCTGCTATTGTAAGAACCTTTTTCATATTTCACCTCATTAATTAACTAAAAAACAAACTTATACTATTTCATCAGCTCATATGTTCTGAAAATACCGCTGAATATGTAAAGCAATAATATTTATATTATTTTCATCGGATTTAAGGCGGACAATTTTAAATGAAAATATATTTAACGACTAATCCTCACCAAAATATAACCGTTTTTCTCCATTAATATTAACTTCATATAAATTTTTAATTCCCCGCCAATCCGTATATGAATCTATATAAAGCCTGCTTATTTCTTTTAACTGTTCCTTTTCCTCCTCAGATTCTTTATCATACACGCCGATTACGGAAAAACCCGCCTGCGCCGCAGTATGAGCCGCATGCAGGACATCTTCAAAAACAAGGATTTCCGAGATATCGCAGTCGAAAAACTCAGCCGCTTTCATATAAATCTCCGGTTCTCTTTTATTAGTTTTCAGCTCCAGGCAGGTAAATACTTTATCAAAGTACTTATCTATTCCGAGCCTTGCATTGGCAGATTCTATCATCCTCCGCTGCGAAGCGGTCGCTATGCACATCTTAACGCCGTTAGCCTGCAAGTCATCAAGAACATCAAGAACGCCTTCTTTGCATTCTATATTATTTTCGTAATTTACAAAGACCATATCAAGCACTTCTTCAAGGATTTCTTCATCCGTTCCTTTTGCGCCGTACTCCCTGCGAAACAACGCGGCGCTCTCCTCCAGGCTTAACCCTCTGAGCTGAGCGTTCAGTTTTCTGTCGGCTTCTTCGTCCGACAGATTCGCTCCCAACTTTCTTGCGTATGAACTGCCGGTACTGCGCCACATTCCCATGGAATCCACAACAGTCCCGTCATAATCAAAAATGGCTGCCTTAAAGCGCGGACGCCGATGTTCATTTGCAGTTTCATTACTTTTATACGCAAGCACTTTATCCATCTTATGACAAAGCCTTTTTGCCGCCGCACATATATCCTGTTCGGCGAATATCGCGGAAACCACAGCCACACCGTCTGCCCCTGTACCTTTAAGTTCATTAATATTATCACCATTAATACCGCCTATAGCTACCACAGGTATGCTGACTGAATCGCATATTTCTTTCAATTTTTCCGGCGAAAGCGCCACCGTATTATTTTTTGTAGATGTGTTAAAAACAGCGCCTACTCCCAAATAATCGGCTCCGCCAGCCTCGGCTTTCCTCGCTTCTTCTACCGTGTGCGCGGATACTCCAATCACGCTGTCCGCTCCTACTATCCTGCGAACCTCCGCAAGATTCATATCATCCTGCCCGACATGCACTCCCGCCGCTCCGGATTTAACCGCCGCAGCTGGATTATCGTTTACTATCAGCCTGACGCCGTATCTGTCAGTTACCTTTTTTATCTCCGATGCAAGAATCACAAGTTCCTCCTCGGAAACATTCTTCTCGCGAAGCTCTACCAGCGTAACTCCGCCTTTTAACGCTTCTTCCACCGCTTCCGTTAAAGAACGTTCTCCAAGCCACGACTTATCTGTCACGGCATAAATTTTAAGTTCGCTGCGCTTTAAGTTACGTTCGATCTTTTTATTAATTGTTTTCACCTGGGCTTCTGCAGACGAATCTGTTTCGCTCTGCTGGCTTTTTTCATTTTGAGTTACAAAATTATCGTCAATATTAACGCTCATTGTTATCATTTTCCTTATTTCGATTTGCTGCCGGCTTTTGCAAAGAACCGCCTGATAAATTCTGCCGCAAAACAAAAGACAATTACTATAACGATAACCGGCAATGTATTTCCGACAGGCGTATCTATGTATAAAAATATTCTGTAAATAATAAAACCTATTATCCATATCGCTATATTTCTAATGTCCGCGAGCTTTTTTGTACAGTCGCGTTTTAAAATAAACGTATCGGCGATCAGAATCGCGATCATAGGCGAAAAAACCGAACCTATAAGATATAAGAAACCTTCAAGCTGATTCACCGGAGCAAAAACAGCAGTTAAAGTTCCTATGATCGTAATGATTACGGCAGCCGGTCTTTCTTTTATTTTACCATAAATACTCACAAAACTCACCCCTGCAGAATAAGCATCGAGAAAAGTTGTAGTAACGGTTGATATAACTACTATTAAAAGCCCTACAGAACCAAGCCCCGCTCCAAGCATTATACCCGCTACATCTCCACCGCCTGTATAAAGCGCTGCCGTCATTCCTATTATGAACATCCAGCAGCTTCCTATAAAATAGACGACAACGCTGACGCTTGTTGCCAATGCAGGCTTTTCCGCTGTTCGCGTATAATCCGAAATTACGGGCAGCCAGGAAATCGGCATCGCAGCTGCAAGCTCCACAGCAGCCGAAAAACTCAGCGCATCGTCATAAGCGCCTTCTGAAAACATGCTGTTTTCAGAATTTTTAAATACGACCAGGCTAAGTACGATAGTCATTATAAACAACGCCGCCATTACGATCACATTTACTTTCCCTAAATTTGTAACGCCTATGATTATCCATATCGCTATAAACAAACCTATGATCACGCACCAAAACGTCGGCTGCGCAAATATTCCTGAAAAATCCAGGGCTGCCGCGGCAGAATCCGCTCCCTGTCTGGTCATCACAGCTGTCCAGCCCAAAAGCTGGAGTACATTCATCACCGCAAAAAACAGCGCGCCTTTTTTCCCGAAAGATATTCTTACGGTTTCCATCGCACTCAGGTTCCTTTTAGCTCCTATCAGCCCCGCGCAATATAAAAGAACGCAGCCTATAACGTGTCCCAGTAAAATTGCCGCAACGCCTTTACCAAATCCCAGCGGCGCTATCAGCGTGCCAGTAAGAAGCTCCGCTATCGAAACAGACGCTCCGAACCATATGAGCCCGTTTTCAAATACAGATGTCTTTTTTCCTTCCATATCTTCCCCTTTTTTACATTATAAAATAGCTACTCACATATCCACGCAAACGACGGTTCTGTTTATTTTCTTATTAAACATTTATATTCTTATCGGATTGATCTAAATATGAATCAAATCTAACACAAATCAAAATTTATAATAATGCAATTAATAAAAATAAAAGGACCGCCAGCGACAGCGATCCTGAAAAATACAAAGTTGTATGTTCTCTCCCTACGTTGGCATTATCCAAATCAGGTTCAGACCGACCGCACATTTGCGATAAATATGCTTCCGATCAAGGGTCGAAGTTGATGACTTCCTCTCAGCCTGCATACAGGCTCCCCCAGATTATATAGAATTTATCATACTGCACAATTAATGTCAACCTCTGTAATTAAAACATAAACTGCAGATATGCTTTTTCCCTGATCTTTTCTCAGATCACGCCGGCACTAATTTATTCTGCTCGATTATAAATTCCACTTCCGCCACACTTTTCTCCGCTACATCCGCTATCTGCTCTAATTTATATCCTTTTTTATACATGCTCATGATAAATTTAACTTCACTCTGCATTTTTCCTTCATGAACTCCTTTTTCTATTCCTGCAGCAATCCCTTTTTCCCATATTCCCTGGCTCAGATTACACATAACATCAACTTCCTTTCCTATTTCTTCCTTCGGAATATTATACTCATTTTTTATGATATTCAACTTTTCATCAACAGACAACTCTATCGAAAACAACGCTCCAAGCAGCCGATGCAGTTTATATCCGCCGCTATCCGCAGGCAATTCATCTGATAAACCTATAAGAACTATGTTCATCAGATCGAGTTTGCCTTTCCATTCGCATGAACCCATTAATTTATCGTTTACCAGATGAATATGATCCATGCCGTTATCATTCATATTCATACATATCCATATCGAAAAAACCCGTTTTATATCATTATAATTTGTATTCGTAAAATCCCGCTCCTTTTGTGACGAAACTAATCGGCTGACATAAAAAATTGCCCTGTTTAATATATTATACCCTAACGGCGCATCTTTTTGCGCCTCCACATTAATTATCATCTGTGAAAGCCCGTCTTTCATACTCACATAAAAAACGATATCAAATCTTATCAGACCTTCATTAATCTCTGTATTTTCTGAATTAAATCCGATAATCCTCTGCCCCTGCCGTTTCTTTTCTACATTCGTCAGCCCCGGCTCCACCGGAATTTCGCTGATGTGAGGTTCGCCTTCAATACGCTGTACAACCATATCAACCTCCATACCTTTGAACTCGTTTATCGTATTTATCAGTATGTACGCAAGTATATATCTGTTGCTTATCAGACGTTTGGCGTTTTCATCATATTGCGCTTTCTTATCCGCCGCCTTTACCGCATTCTGTATTTCTGTATCCATGTACCTCCTGTTTCAGCGCATTATGCAGAAATCATAATCACCTATAAAAAGCTATTTACTCACATTTATTATACTTATCAATCCCTGCATACGCAATTTTTACCAAAATAAATTTATATATAAATGTTTTTTATTACAATTATGTTTGCTATATATATTTCTTTAAAATTAACATAAATATATATTCAAAATATACCTAACGCTAATATTGTAAATACTGCAGAAACAGAAATCCACGGCGCTAACGGCATTTCATCTCCGGTTTTTAATTTACCACACAAAATCCGAATTGAAAAATAAATTGCACTTAAAATTATCGTTCCTGCATATACCATTAATCCTGCTTCAAACGGCGAGATTAATCCGTAATATGTACCTTCCGAAAATTTAAGCGGAGAAAATGCGGCAAAACTTCCCGCCAGCCCTCCGCATGCCGCTATCAATTTTATATCGCCAAATCCCAGCGTTTGCCTGCGATAAACCGCCGCTGAAATCAAAACTGTAAAGACGGCGGAACCTCCTGCTGCCAGAGCTCCCACAGATAGAGGTTTAAAAGCTGACAGCATATCATATACTACTGAGATCATCGGCTTCAATAATATATCGCTGAAAACATCTCCCTGATTATTCATAAACTTTCCACTATAAAACGATTCTCCTAAGGTTGATGCATAAAAAAACGACGACGTCACGCACCTGAGCGACGACATTAATACCACGGCTGCGCTCACCTGATCCGGAATGATCATGTATTTCAGATCGCTCATGGACGCAATAATTAATAAAAATAACACTACGCAAAGATATAAAATTTCTGCTGATATTAATACGCAATTAAACTCATTTTTTGCCGAAGGCGAATCGCCCGTTAATATAAATATAGCCGTCGACAGTGAAACTCCATAAATTACTGTTAATAATATCCAAATTCTGCATTCATGAGTATATCTGCAGCACGGCATATGTATATCCTGAGGAAACGCATCCCACTCGCACAGCCAACTTCCGGGCATTCTCCTGTAAGATTCCAATGTTAATCCTGCAAATATAGGTGATGCTGATAAAAATATTATTAAAATAAAAAAATACAATAAACTCTCCTCTGCAGCTCGCATAAACATTTCTGTAAATTTATGTAAGTATTCTACCATATTCCCGGATTGATTTCAAGTATTTTCCATATTAAAATATTACTTGCCGCTTTTCATTTTATATACGCTGACTTTGCTGATTCTCATTCCGAAACAAAAACAGCGGGCATTAACTGCCCGCTGTTTCATTATCTTCTATTACTACGGCGTCTATCACGCTGTCCATATTATGTCTTGATTCTATTATATTTTTAACGGTAGCCGCTACTGGAACCGCAAGCAGCATACCGAAAATTCCGCCCATGTCTGCGCCTATGAGCAGCACTATCATTATAATAACCGGGTGAAGCCCTACGCTGTCGCCCACTACCTTAGGCGCCAGCAGATGATTATCTATCTGCTGTACTATTATCATAGCCACTGCAGCCCACACAGCTGTACTGTAGCCGCCGCCGAGTAAAGATACTATCACCGCAATACCCGCGCCGATCCACGGTCCAAGATACGGTATAAGGTTGCAGATTCCTGATATCACACCTATCACGCCATAATAACTTACGCCGACTATTCGCAGCGCTATTATACAAAGTACGGCTACCAGCACCGCTTCAAGGAGCTGACCTTTAAGAAACTGTTTAAAAGTACTATTAAAAATGCTGACGCATTTGTATATTCTTCTGCCTATATGCTTCTTCCCAACGCTGTTCATATAGATTTTTCTGATCCTGCGCACAAGATTTTCATAATCCATAAGAAAATAAATACTTATGACCAGACTGACAACTCCAGTAATCACCTTGCCGCCGATATTAGTAACCACGGTTCCGATATTAGGCATACTCTCTTTCAGATAATCCTCGATCCAGGTTTGTATCTCCTTTATCAGCTCCGCAGCGGAAGAATTACCTTTTATATTAATTGGACCAAAGCTGAAATCCGAAAAATAGTTTATAATGTAATCAACAATATGCTTAAAATCCACATTCTTGGAAAGCTGTCCGCCTATCATCATATAAATGCTCGCGATTATAACAACTATGAGCGCTATTGCGCTCACATAAGTAAGAAGCAGCGTAACCGTGCGCAGCCTGCTCGGCTTTACCGCCGCAATTCTGCTGTTTTTCTTCATTACGGATTCCAGTTTATTCATTGGAATATACAAAAGATACGCTATTATAAACGCGTATAAAAGCGGCGCTATATAACCGAAACACTTTATTATAATGCTTCCGCACAATCTTAAAATTTCGGATACATGCCATAAAGCAGCCAGCACGACAAATAAACACACTACCGTAACTGCAACATACAAGCATCTCTTTTTAAATGAATTATCGCTCATATCTGTAAATCCTATTATTATCTGCCTGATACGGCAGCTTTAAGCCGACGGCGCCAAATCCGACGGCATAGTTCCTGAATTTTTTCGGCAATCTTAATATTAATGCCGAAATACACGCCTGTCGCGCATGAATCATCATAAATCCCGACTATATAATACCTAAACCCTGATGTTACTTCACTGCCGCTGCAGCGCTCGAACCCCGGCGATATTTACTGACGCAATACAGACTAATGAGCCATTGAAGCCTCGTAACCCTCTGCAGCCACAGCGTCCACTAACACACTGTCGTCTACATCAGTCGCCAGAACAACAGTCGCTTTTTTAGCATCCAAGTCTGCTGTCGCATCTGTCACGCCGTCGATACCCTTTAACGCCTTCTCCACATGAGCAACACAATTTTTGCACATCATACCTTCAACATTTAAAATCTTTTCCATCTTATTTTCCTCCTTGTCAAGTTCGCCGTCATCGGCTTTCTTATTTATTTTAATGATCCTTTCCGTCTTTCTGTCTAAAACACCTTCCGGCAAAGAATCTGCAATGTTTTTCTCCGAAACTGCGTCAGGTTCGCTTTCAGCGTCAGCGCTTTTAAGAGTATTAATGTCAGAATCCCTGCCAGCGGTTTTATCCGGATCAGCAGAACCATTAATACTATCTTCTCTGTTCCTTTTATCTGAATTAACAGAATTATCCTTACTGATCTCTCCGCCTGCTGTTTTATTTGGAGAGCCAAAACTATTAATATAATCCTTTGAAACACCGCCGGATCCAGACCCGCTATCAGAAATATTAATACTATTAACCCTGAATTCTCTCTCCGAATTTGTATTAATGCCGGAATCTTCGCTGAAATTAACAGCCCCCGCAGCAGACGGTTTAAACCATCTCAGTCTTAAAGCGTTAGAAACAACGCAGAACGAACTCAGGCTCATAGCTGCCGCGCCGAACATCGGATTCAGCTTAAATCCGAATATCGGGTAGAGCAGACCCGCAGCGATAGGAATTCCAATAATATTATAGATAAACGCCCAGAACAGATTCATTTTCACATTTTTTATAACGGCTCTGGAAAGCTGCATAGCGGCTGCGGCGTCCAGCGGGCTGCTTTTCATGAGAACTACGTCGGCTGATTCTATCGCAACATCCGTGCCCGCTCCTATTGCGATACCCACGTCCGCCCTTGCGAGCGCCGGAGCGTCGTTAATGCCGTCGCCAACCATCGCCACCCGGCGATCCTGCTCCATAAGAGCCTGGACTTCTTTATCCTTATCCTCCGGTAAAATCTCTGCCACGACGTTTTCGATTCCAAGCCTTTTCGCTATGGAAGCCGCGGTTCTAAAATTATCGCCCGTGAGCATTATAACATCTATTCCCATGCGTTTAAATTCGGCTACCGCAGCGGGACTCTCCGGACGAATCATATCAGCTACAGCGATCACTCCGGCAAACTCGCCTTCACATGCGAAATAGATCGGCGTAGCTCCCTGCTCAGCCGCCTGAACAGCGAAATCTTCCGCGCTTTCTATATTAATATTTTCTTCTTTCATCATGCGCGCATTCCCGCCTATCCAGCGTCTGCCGTCAACCTCAGCGGATACGCCTTTGCCGTGAATCGCCTCAAATCCAGAAACTTCAGATATATTAATGCCTTTATCCTGAGCATAAAACACTATTGCCTGCGCCAGCGGATGCTCGGAGAGCTTTTCTACAGATGCAGCGGCTGCTAAAAGCTGCTCGTCGTTTAACGAATCTGCCGTCCGAATCGCCGTAACGCCGGGCTGACCTGTGGTAAGCGTCCCTGTTTTATCCATCACAACTGTATCCACTGAGCGAGCGTTTTCGAGTATTTCCGCATTCTTATAAAGCACGCCGAGTTCCGCGCCTCTGCCGGTGCCTGCCATAATAGCCGCCGGAGTAGCAAGCCCCAGAGCGCAGGGACAGGATATAACGAGCACCGCGATGCCCGTAGACAATGCGAACTCAAAACTCTTGCCAGCCAGTATCCATACGCCGGCAGCTACCAACGCGATAAGCATTACTATAGGCACGAACACACCGCTTATCTTATCGGCAAGCCTGGCAATCGGAGCTTTAGAACCGCCCGCTTCTTCCACTAACTGGATTATCCTGAACAACGCGGTATCCTCGCCGACCTTTTCCGCTCTCATCTTAAAAAATCCCGATTTATTTATAGACGCCCCTATTACGCTGTCGCCCTCGGATTTGTCCACGGGAATGCTCTCTCCCGTGATCAAAGATTCGTCCACCGAGGAACTGCCTTCCACGATCACGCCGTCTACAGGCACCTTGCCGCCGGGTTTTACTATTAATATATCCCCGACCTGAACATCTTCGATCCTGAGCTCAATCTCCTGCCCATTACGCTCCGCCAGCGCCGTATCCGGCGAAAGATCCAGCAGATGAGATACGGCGTCCGTAGTCTTGCCCTTGCTTCTCGCTTCCAGATATTTGCCTACGGTTATCAGCGTGAGTATCGTGCCCGCCGACTCAAAATACATATCCATATGATACCGCTCCGCCAGATCCCAATCCTGCAGAGCAAGCCCGTGACCTATCCTTATTATTGCAAAAACGCCGTATATCACCGCGGCAAAAGAGCCTACAGCTATAAGCGAATCCATATTGGGCGCACGGTGCCACAGGGCGGGAAAACCCACTTCGTAATATTTGCGGTTTATATACATTAATATTAATGTAAGAACGAGCTGCGCCATTCCGTAAGTAACGGCGTTTTCTACGCCCATAAGAAAGGAAGGCTGCGGCAACCCTGCCATATGTCCCATGGAAATATAAAACAACGGTATAAAAAATATGATAGACGCTATCAATCTATTTTTCATGCTCTGCACTTCCAGAGCAGCGGCGGAAACCTGAGCGCCGCCCGCTGAACCCGCCTTAACTGACGAGCCTTCGTCCCTGCCGCCGTGAACATCGGCGCCGTACCCCGCGTCTATAACTGCTTTTATTATCTTTCCATCGTCGAGCTCGCCGTCGTCGTACTCGACTACCATATTGTTTGACAGCAGGTTTACAGCAACGCTGTCTACTCCGTCGAGTTTTGAAACGCATTTTTCCACTCTCGCTGAGCACGCGGCGCAGGACATACCGGTAACGTCAAATTTCTGTTTCATTTTACCTTTTAACCTCCCCAAACTCAGATTTCGCGAATAAGCAGAACATTATATGCTATGTTCCGCTTTTTCTTAGATTTTCACACATCGCCCGATATTATCAGGATATTCCGTATATATCTCAGATATATGAAAATTTCAGCGGACGCGCTTCGTAAAATTTTGAAAATAACTATTTATAATATTAATATTCTCAGCCTGCAAAACGCGCAGCGCACATGTCTAAAGCGCCGGCTTCACAGCAAGCTGCGATATCATATATTATTCCCCAATTTTAAAATGCCGATAACCTCGATTTTTCTTAATATTTATTTTTTAGGCTTCCAGGAACTTTTAAGCCCTACTATTTGATTAAATACCTTATTTTCTTCGCTGCTCAGCTTAGTATCCTCAATATAATAACCGTGCCTGAAGAACTGATATCTCGTTCCCGGCTTGGAATCCTTTATTGCAGGTTCTGCGTAAGCCTCAAATATCTTCATGGTATCAGGGTTCATGATCTCCGTGCCGTTCTCGTCCTCTATCTTCAGATAATCAAACTCTCTTACGGTGATCTTTTCGGCAGTCTTTGCATCTACCCAGTGGATCGTGCCCTTGACCTTTCTGCCTTCAAATCCTGAACCGCTTCTCGTTTCCGGATCGTAAGTACATCTGAGCTCTGTCACGTTGCCGGCGTCGTCCTTTATAACTTCCTCGCAAGTGATAAAATACGCGCCTTTAAATCTGACCTCATTTCCCGGAAACAGCCTGAAATATTTCTTAACGGGAACTTCCATAAAGTCTTCACGCTCCACATAAAGCTCGCGGGAAAACGGAACCATACGCGTGCCCATCTCCTCGACCTCTTTGTTATTTTCGAGCTCGCATTCCTCCGTCTTATTATCAGGATAATTTGTTATCACGACTTTAAGCGGATCTAAAATAACATTTCTGCTCTCAACCCTGTTTTTCAGATCTTCTCTTACGCAGTTTTCAAGCTGTCCTATCTCGACAATGCTGTTAGACTTCGCTACTCCTATCCTTTCACAAAAATCCCGGACAGCCTCCGGCGTGTAGCCGCGCCTTCTCAAACCTGAAATAGTCGGAAGCCTCGGATCATCCCAACTCTCGACAGTCCCATTATCTACAAGTTCTTTCAAATAACGTTTGCTCATAAGAGTATTCGTTATATTAAGTCTTGCAAACTCTATCTGCTTAGGCGGATTCTCCCATTCTGTTTCCGCGAGCACCCATTCATAAAGAGGTCTGTGATCCTCAAATTCCATAGTGCATATGGAATGGGTGACGCCTTCTATAGCGTCCTCAATAGGATGCGCGAAATCGTACATAGGATAAACGCACCATTTATCTCCTGAATTGTGATGAGGTAAATGAGAAATTCTGTAAATTACCGGATCCCTCATATTCATATTAGGCGACGTCATATCTATTTTTGCGCGAAGTACCATAGCTCCGTCCGGATACTTGCCGTTTTTCATTTCTTCAAACAGTTTGAGATTTTCCTCTGCAGATCTGTTTCTGTAAGGGCTTTCCTTTCCCGGTTCTGTTAAAGTACCTCTGTATTCACGCATTTCGTCGGCGTTAAGCTCGCATACAAAAGCCTTACCTTTTTTTATCAGCTTAACAGCGCACTCATACATAGTATCAAAATAATCGGACGCGAACCTCAACTCCGACCAGTCGAATCCAAGCCATTTAACGTCCTCTTTTATAGCCTCAACATACTCGGTATCCTCTTTTGTTGGGTTAGTATCATCAAACCTCAGATTGCAGCCGCCGTCATATTTTGCAGCCATTGAAAAATTCAGGCATATCGACTTAGCGTGTCCAATATGAAGATACCCATTTGGTTCCGGTGGGAAACGGGTTTTTACCGATCTTTGATAAGAATTTTTATCAATATCGTTTTCTATTATATTTTCAATGAAGTTCTTGGACTCCCGAACTTCCCTTTCATCTGTATTAATGCTTTCTGCCATATTTACCCTCCAAAATCATGCCGCAGCGCCCCGCGGCTTTTCAGCCGCCTGTATTGAACCTTTCAGGTTTTTTGCAGGCGATAATGTACTCGGACTCTCGCCCGCTTAATTTTATTAATATTTTAACGCCGACAATTCCTTATAAACAGAAACAGCCTGCCGCAGTCAGCTTTGCGGCTTTAGCGTTAATGTTTTTTAACTATTCTCTTAGTTTTTACTTTATAAACCTTCTTTTCCGGCTTTTTCTCTTTAGTTTCTTTAGCTTTGCTTTCTTTATTTATAGTTGCATTCTGCTTTGCGTTCTGCTTCTCTGCTTTCTTTACAGCCTTTTCTTTTTCAGCTTCTATTAGCTTAGCGGCTTCCTGCACAGAAATATTCTTCTCCTTTGCCAACTTATACGGATTTGTCTGTACAGGCGCGGCAGCCGCCGATCCATCCGCCGACATAGCTTTTTTCTGATCCCTGAAAGTCATCACAACCATAAGAACGATCATCGCGGTCATAAGCAGCATATACGCCACCATAGAATCGGGCTTTTTTGTTTTAAATTCTATCGTTTTAGGCGCTCCGAGAGTATCTCCGCTGTCGCTCTGCAGCTCTCCTTTGATCAGAACCGTATAATCGGTTTCTTCTTTAAGATCCTGAGTTGCCAGCAGACAAATATTTTTAGCATCTTTATCGTTATAATAAATCTTAAACGGAATATCCTCTCCATCTTTATCCTTAAACTCAAACATATTTTCGTTGGCTTTCTGGGTATCCTCCGCCGAAACATCTTCGGTAAAAAACATCTTTACCATTACATTGTTCGACTTCACTTTGTCGTACCCATCTTCCGGATTGCAGCTTGCCAGCTCAAAACCGCCCGAACCCTCCGCAAACACAGCGAATACGCCGAATATAGATAACAGCATCACTGTTATTATGATACTTATAATTCTTTTCATTATTTATTCCTCCTGAGTTGTCTGAAAAAATTTTTCAGTATAGCCGAACATTCTTCCTGAAGAATCCCGATAGATACCTGCGGATGATGGTTCAGATGTATGTCTGAAGTAATGTCCATCACCGAACCGCAGGCTCCCGTTTTCGGATCGGGAGTACCGATACAGACCCTTCTAAGCCTGGACAACACAATAGCCCCTGCGCACATAGCGCACGGCTCAAGTGTAACATAAAGATCGCAGCCCACAAGCCGCCAGCCTCCGACCGCTTTAAGAGCCTCTTTTATCGCGAGCATCTCCGCATGAGCGGTTGGATCTTTAAATTCTTCCGTGCGGTTTCTGCCTGTCCCGATAATCTTTCCGTCTTTTACGACTACGGCTCCCACTGGCGTTTCGCCACGTTCGCCTGCCAGTTCCGCCAGTTTTAAAGCTTCCAGCATAAAATGCGTATCATCCATTTTATCAAGCATATTCTCAGCCATTTTTCCTGCCTGCTTCACTAAATTTCGGGCGCGACGCTGTGACACAGCTTTGTGGTCGACAAAATAACGTTTGTCTGAGTTCTCTTGATTCCATGGAAGCTCTTTATCCTATTCATTATCGCCTCCAGAGTATGCGTATTAGCAGTCGTGACTTTCAGCATATAATCGTACTCGCCGGTTATATAATGACATTCCAGAATTTCCGGTTCCGAATCTACGAATTCCAGAAATTCCTTAGTCTGCGATGTAGATTCCAACCCTATACTTATAAGCACCGACAAATCCTTACCCAGCAGCTTCGGCTCAAGTATTACAGTGTATTTATTTATGATACTTGAATTTTCCAGTTTTTTTAATCTTTCACTTACTGCAGACAGCGAAAGATTCACCTTCTTGCTAAGCTCAGATATAGAAACTCTTGAATTCTCCTGTAAAACCTCAAGAATTTTCACGTCGATAACGTCCATTAACTAAGACCTCCTGTTTTGATAGATTTAATAAAAATTGTAACATATGACAGAAAAAAAGCAATTAAAAAAGAGAAAGCTCAAAGGAGTTTTCTCTTTTTCTCCGAAATATTTATTTTAATAAAGCCCCAAACAGTAAAATTTCCGCTCATAATTTGGATTTAATGATTGAAAATAAGATTGTATGTAAAAACATAGTTCATCATGCGTAAAATTTAAAAATCAGCTTATCAAAAATATAGTTATTTATATTCAGAGAATCTTTCTCAATGCCGATTTGTATCATGCCCGCTCTCAGCATAGCTTCCCTCGACCCGATGTTTTCGGAAGCGCATCACGCATGAATTGTTTTTATCCCTTCATGCTCTGTCAGATAAGCAAGAACGCATTTCAGAGCCTCGCTCGCAAATCCATTGCCCCAGACGGCTCTCGCAATGCTGAATCCGATCTCTATGCTGTTCATCTCCGCATCATAATCATATGCGCCCATAGTTCCGACCAGATCGCCGTTATACTCGATCGCCCAGCCGTAAAAGCGATCGTTATTATAACTGTCTATGAAATTTTGCACGGTTTCTTTCGCCGTTTCTTCGGTTTCGTAGGGATTCCAACCGGAATATTCATACATTTTCTCATCTGTTCCAAAGACGCGATACAGTATTTTTGCATCCTCCGGACGATATTTTCTCATACTAAGTCTTGTTGTTTTTAACGATATCGTTCCGCCCATCATCAATATCCTTCCAGCGTTACATTCTTGCCCAGCGAACGCAGCTTTTCTGCCAGGGAATTTACGATACGGACTTTAACATCAAGGCTCAATATCTGATCTCCCGCTATCTGATGAGCCGGATTGTTAGCCTCGCCTACCATAAATACAATATCGCTGCAATCGTCCACCAGCATTTTTATAAGCCTGGTCGCGCCGTCTTTTTTGCTGAAATCTATATATTTCTCCGGTTTTTTATTATTGGTATATTCATCTATATACTCCGTAAGCAGCCTTTCCGCAGCCGTAAGGGTCAGCACGCCCTCAGTTACCAGATCCACGCCTTTCAGATGACCTATCGGTGGCACGTTTTCGCTGTGATATTCTGTTTCCACATGAACTTCGCGTTCGAGTACCCTCGCTACTATTTTAGAAGTAGTTCCTCCGCATACGATTTTCTTTCCCGTAGCCATAAGCAGACGTTCTACTTCAAGCTGATCCATATCCGGCGAGGTTGCCGGTCCTACCATAATGCGCGTTACGTTTTTAGGAATTATCCTTACTACTGCTACTGTAGTATCATCCCCCGGCTCGCCCTCATAGAGCTGTTCGCACACGCCTATAAGCCCCTGAGTCATATCTCTTGCAGACATATTGCGCATATAAGTTCGTTGGATAAATTCCATTACGTTTACCCGCTTCCATCCCAAATTTATAAGCCTGCCTATGCCTGCATGAATAACTCCGTCGGAAAATGCTACGATCATATCGTCCCTCTGCGCCATAAACCGGCATTCCCAGACTTCTTTACCTCCTATTATACGCATTTCCTTTTCAGGCTCGTCTAAAACGCCGTTTCTTACTATCACTATCTCAGGTCCGTCGAACTCGGCTGTGTAAACCTCGCCCGTGTGTTTTACCCTCACTATGGTAAACGTAGAATACGCTATACCTCGCTCATGACAAACAGGCAGCGTTTCTGAGATCGTTTCAACACAATCGTCGATATCGGCGTCGCCGCTTATCATAGTACAGATAATACGGCTGGTAAGGGTAGATAATATGTTCGCTTTTACTCCGCTGCCCATGCCGTCCGCAAGAACTATTACGGTTTCATCAGGCTTGCGAATCACGTCTACCATATCGCCGCATAGTTCCTCATTTTTCTTAAATAAACTTGTACTGTATGTATCAACAAAATAATTACTATCCATCATCCGCGCCACCCATCTTCATCGGTTTCCAGGCTGTGTTTTAATTTATTTAACGCCAGCTTTGTTTCCGCCGTCGTTTCTCCCAAAAGGCTGGCTATCTCCTGCGCTACACGCATCTGCTTTTCTACTACTTCCTGCGTAACAGCCAGATTCTCACGGCGCATCTCGCGCTCTCTGCCGAATTTTTCGGCTCTTTCGGTGATATCGTCTATAAGCGCCATAACGATATCGTGATGCCCTACTTTAAAGAAAGTCACATCGAGCAGTTTTCCGAGTTCGCCGCTCTCAATAGTATCTCTGACAGCCGGCATCTCTTTAAGCATAGCTTTTTCAAAAAATTCGGAACCGAAAATATTCGTAATGCTTTTTCCTTCTGCTTCTCTTGAGGTCATAGACAGGATGTTCTGAGCTATCGGATTCAGTTCCAGGATTTTAAGCTCCATATCCATTACTACTACTCCCATAGGCGAATAATCGAACAGCATATTCGATTGTGCCTCCGCTTTATCTCTTGCATGAGGAATACACATAAAAGGATCGGCAAGACCTCTGCATACCGCTATCGCTTTATCTCTGCATGTGGCATAACCGCATCCGCTGCAGTCCAGCATATCCTCCGGACTCTTCCTTCCTATCAAGGATAAAAAATATTGAATAGATTCTTCCGAAGGCTCCGGCGCGCTGCAATCCATAACTTCATATGTTTTCCTTACGTCTACTTCCGCAAGCTCCGAAACGTTTTTATCGGGATTGTTCTCCTGTTCCTTCGCGCAGGCTTTTATACGATCCAGCCAAAGATCCTTGCCCTCAAAATTATCGCGTCCTGTCAGCCTTACTATTGGACCCGACAGACAATTTCCCCCGCAGGAACTAACCTGCATACAGTAATTTTCTATATCTACCGTCAGACTGCTCAGCATATCTCTCGTACGCGCCGCGCCGTAAACTTCCCATGTTTTATATGAATATTTTATATCCGCCGGAAGCGCTCTGAATATACCGCCCTCCTCGTCTAAATATCTCGCTCTGTAATTTGAAACAGCATGTGTATCCGGATCCTCGGTTTCGTCTATTACTACTCCCTCTTTATCCATCCATTCTTCAAGTTCCTCATAATTTATATAAGCGTCTATCAGCTTGCCGCCGTAAGCGGTCGCCGCCAGCTTCTGATAAGCCAGACAGGGACCGATTCCTACTACTTTAATATCATCGCCATAAGCCTTGCGCATCATCTTGGCGTGAGCTTCAAGCGGAGTATCCACCGGAATCATCCATTTAACGAACTGCGGATAAAATTTCTGGATAAGAAAATTCGTTGCCGGACATATAGTGCTTATCACATTCTGCATATTTTGTTCTTCGAGAATCTTAGTATATTCTTCTATTATCCGCACATTACCTATGCCAGTTTCCTCAACATGAGTAAAGCCCAGTTTCTTCAACATGGCTCCCATCCGCTTTATATTGGAATTGTTTTTAAAATACGAAGCAAAAGCTGACGAAAGAGATACATACACCTTTTCTCCGGCGTTTATCATCATCTTTACCCTGTCTGCATCGCCTATAAGATCGCGGGCGTCCTGAGGACATACCAGATAACATTTACCGCAGTAAATACAGAGTTCTTCTTCTATACGGGCGTGATCGCCCAGAAGCGAAATCGCCTTTACAGGACAAGCCCTCACGCATTTATAACAATTCCTGCAGTTCGCCTCTCTGAGTTTCATTATTTCATTAGGTTTCCGATTATCTTCAGCCATACAACTTTCTCCCTTCTGCAATTCTTCCATCCTGCCTTACTCCTTTTAACATCTTCACTTTAAACAATTTTATCTCATATACTAAGATTCGATTATTTCTCTGCGAAATACTTCATCTACATTATCTCTTGTAAGATCCGTTATAACTTTATCATCTATAACAGCGCCTATATTGCCCGTGCACTGCTCCATACAAAACGAAGCCTTAAGCTCAACGTCATTCTGGAGATTGTTTTCTTCTATAAGCTCGCCCAATCTGTCTATAACCCTGTGCGAACCTTTCATATGGCATGAGCTTCCCACGCAGACTGTAATAGTTTTCATAATACTTACCTCCCCAATATATAATAGTTTGCCTGACAATTATTCTTAATCTGATTTTAGTATTTATCACATGTATCGTCAAGAGGCGTAAAAGATTTAAAAAATGTAAAATATATGATTTTGTTAAGGTATAACGGATTGAATTAGTAACATAAAATTGGTAATATATAAGGATATTTATGAAATATACACAAAATCAGGTTTATAGGTTCCCCGATTAAATAACCTGAATTTATTAATACAAGGAGTTGAATATGTGGATTGATTTTCTGATTGCAGCAATCCTGATTCTCTGCATATTTCGCGGAGAAAAGCGCGGATTTCTGTTTTCTTTTATAAACGCTTTCGGCTGGATCACTTCTCTCGCCGGGTCGTACTTACTCCGACCGGCTTTAGTATCTTATATAAACGAACACACGGAGCTTCGCCAAATGTTTACGAATACGCTTGCCGAATATATCAAAAAACAACTTATGGCGAAAGCTGCCGGCGTAGATTCCGGAGGAACAATACCCGGCTCTATCGCATCACAAATGTCAACGGCAGCAGACCGAGCTATGGAAAGCGCCGCAGCGGCGGCAGCAGAGCCAATAGTCGACGTTATAATAAGTATACTGTCATTCTGGCTCTTAATAGTAGGCATTAAGATCGTTGTTTCCATAATAGAATACACCCTGAAATCCCTTATCGGCAGCAGCAAAATTTTAAGCTCCCTCAACAGTTTCGGAGGGATACTGTTCGGACTCGTTAAAGGCTGCATACTTTCATATATTATGATACTGCTTATATTAGCGATTTCAGCAGTAGTAAACTCGCCTTTCCCTTCAGAGCAGATACAGTCTTCAATGGTGGTATCTTATCTGGATAATGCAGGCTGGATACCTTTCTCAGACGAAATATTCTCTGTAATTAAAATCAAAAATTTTAATTGAGAATATCTGAAATCTGTGTTATTATAATTGTGCTGTGCTGGTATTCATAAATTGAATCGCGCAGATCATAATTTTGCAGCATTTTATTCTGCAGAATTCACGATTTAATACGCTCGTGTAGCTCAGCGGATAGAGCGTCGGTTTCCTAAACCGTGCGTCGAGAGTTCGATTCTCCCCACGAGCGCCAGTTTAAAAAGCAGAGAACAAATCGCTTTGAACTGTGATCGTTTCCCTGCTTTTTTATAATGTTGTTTTTAGTATAGAGAAAATCTCTATCCTGCCAAACTTATACTAAATAAAATCATTAATATAAATATGAGAATACTGTTTGCTGCATATCTCCATAATAAATCAAAAATAACCATAATCTGACGATTTTATTTAACAAACTACAAATTATACTATGAAATAAAATTTCAATATTATTCAAATTAAATATCTCTTATTATTGGCATAATCATAAAGCAATCTCATTATTCCTGATAAAATATCAGAAACTTTAATCTCCCAATCAGTAAATTCTTTCTCTGTCACGCCTGAACGAAAATTTCCATGAGCTATTGAATTTCTTCGATTTACCAACGCATCAATATCATTTTGAAACTCATCAAACAAATCTACGGGCAAACCTAATTTGTATAAATTCTTCTGCAGCACTATGTACCATAAATTAGATTCTGTATCTATTATCTGATCATCAATATTTAATTCCTGTTCTTTAAAATCCTCTACCTTTTCCATAAAATCAACACGACGATATAAACGGTGCAAATGGGCATCATCCGGTAATTTCCTGCGAAAGATTTCACTTTTTCGATCCAGATTTTCATAAGCAACAAATTCTTTATGCATGCTTGCCACCATCAAACCTGTATTTACATCTTTACGATTTAACTTTTGTGAGTTTATATACTGTACATACGTTTGCAGACAAATTTTTATATATCCTTCCATATGAGAATACAATATTAATACTAAACTTTTTCTATATTTATCTTTATTTTCTTCTGCTATTTCATTTAACTGATTCTTGAAAAAGGCAAGTTCTTCTTGGCGCCAAGCCAACTCTAATTCAAGCGCCTCTCTTAATTCATCTGCCTTCAAGAACCTTTTCCACTCCTTCTGTAAATAATTTTATTCTTCCTCTTACTCTATTAACACTACCTGTTTTATATGATTGAATTTCCGCTCCAGCCTTAATTTTATCAACAGCCTCTACTATTTTTTCATTACAATCACATTCCATCACTCGTTCAATCAAAGATGCTATCGAAACCGCAATGCCATCAAAATAATAAAGAACAAATTCATTTCTTATAGTTCCATTAGTTCTTTTTCCTGCAAAGGCTTCTTCTCCCCAATTGGCATTTATAAATTTAAATGTCTGTTCAAAAACATTTTTTTCTTTTTTATAATCAAATTGCCCCTCTTCTATTGTAATCTTTTCAAGATATCTCGTTAAATACTCTGTTACTGGATATTTATAATTGTCAATATTATTTTTTATAGCAAAAAACCTTAAAATCAGTTCCTGATCATATCTTGCATTTCTTTTTTCTTCAGATACTCCATTAATAACAGATATAAAATCATCGTTTTTACTGCATTCCTCTAAAAAATCAATGCCATTAGACCCCAATAATCTGATTGTACAATTCCTGATTTCCTGAGCAGACAAAAGTTCTCCGCCGGTATTCAATCGCTTAAACATATGATATTTTAAAGAAGTTTCACTTTCTTTTTTAATAACTTCCATACGAACAAAACTTCTTTTTATTTTTATCTGCAATGCTTTTGGCAATTTATCAAATGTCAATCCATTTAAATCATCAACTATATCACAACCATTTAATACCAAAAAATCATTTTGTTGCGTCTCTCCTAAAGGTTCTCCTCTAAAATGTAAATAACTCGATATTCTTTGCAATCCATCTATTAATTCATAAACACCATTATCAGTTTCTATAACAAAAATAGGCGGAACAGGCATTTCTAAAATTAACGACTCGATAAACCGCGATTGTTTTTCCTCTTCCCATCTAAAAAGTCTTTGATAATCAGGTGCGATAGTCAATTCTCCATTTTTATACATATCATATAATTCATTAAATGATACATCTAAACTTTTTGTTCTGATTTTAATAATCTGACTATCTACATTTTCAATTAAATTTTCTATTGACACATTCTCACTCCTTGTATACATTTATCTCAAAATATCCCATAATCACCGCATTAAATCATATTATCAAAAATTTCTTCTAATTTTATATTGAGTTCACTAAAAATACCGCACTTAAATTCCATTACAATTTCAGCTTTTTCTTCATCCGTCATATCTTCCAATTCATAATCGGGATATATTCTGTAAATATTATCCAAAATATACCTGTCATTTTCCAGCATATACAACTCTACCGATCTCTCCTCCGGATTCACGATCCAGTATTCACGAACTCCGGCTCTTTCATAAGCGTCCTTCTTCTTTCCTCTGTCGTATCTCGCTGTACTCGGCGAAAGCACTTCCACAACCAGATCCGGCGCCCCGTAAATTCCACGTCTTTTAATCTTACTGCGGTCGCACACGACCATGCCGTCGGGTATAAACCTGTCATTTTCAGACAAATATAGATCTACGCCGTCTGCAAAAACTCTGCAAAGTTTATTTTTTAAATGATTTGAAAATATTTTTTCAATATTAGATGAGATCTGATAATGATTAATATTCGGTCTTGGCGTCATCATAACGATCTTGCCGTCTATTAATTCATCGTATATTTCATCCTGATATGCTAAATTTTGAATACTCATAAGCGTCCCTTTCTTTTATTTTGTAATCTTATCCGATACTTTGATTTATATTTTACCATACATTTTTCACCGTAGATTCAACTCTAATAGATTAATTATATTAATTTGTCTGAAAAACAATTATATAAATATTTTAAAATTTATTC
>JAAVYD010000010.1 GCA_022790955.1 Bacillota bacterium | reverse complement strand
TTAGGATCGTACGAATAAAGAGCGAGAACTTCTTTTGCTATCTGATTCATAATGCTTTTTGAAGGATTTACGAGGATAGTATCCCGAATAAAGCCCCTCGGAAGTTCGCGGCGGGCGCCGAGAATTTTATTAAAATGATTGAGTTCCTCGCGGTTAGGCAGTTTTCCGAAAAGCAAAAGGTATGTTACTTCTTCAAAACCGAAGCGGTTTTCTTTAAAACATGCCGTAACAATATCTTCTACATCTATTCCACGGTAGAATAGTTTGCCGTGGGCGGGAACTTTTTTGCCGTTTTCGTCTTTATCGTAGCCGTAAACGTCGGAAACTTTAGTAAGCCCTACGCATACGCCAGTGCCGTCTTTATTTCTAAGACCGAGTTTTACGTTGTACTTATCATATAATTCGAGTTCGATATCGTTGTTTTTCTGAAGCAAGAGGGTTCTGTCATTTATAAATTCATTTTCTTTTGCTTGAAGAATAGCGGATTCTTCTTCGGTTACATCACCGAAGCTGTAATCCGGATGTAAAATTGTACTGAACATAAATGCTCCTTTCTTTAATAATAGATTTGATATGCAAATGTATTTATATTACTCTAACGTATTATCGTGATAGAGAATAACACATCATATATTATATAACATATAATTGATGTTTGCAATGGATATGGAATCTGAGTAAATCTGAAATTTATTTTAAGAAATATAATCAGGAATTCAGCGAACAGTTGAAGTCAGGTTTTTACAAGGCTGGCACAGCAGTATGAAGATTGCTGTATTAAAAACAGATAATATTGTATTTTTTAAATACAATATTAATTAAAGATGATTTTATGAATTTTAGCGAGTATGAATTTATATTAACAGATAAATGTGCGGGAATAAGTTTGTAAAAATATGCGTAAGGGAAGATTTTATAAAGATTACGTGTTAATATATTAATGTATTTACTCAGGTTTTATAAAAATACAATGATAAGTTATTTGAAGGCTTAAAATATAAAAATACCAATTTCAAAAAATTATGCGGAGATTTTGGCATGGATTGTTTTGTGCAATTAGATTTTTTATTGAAAAGCCGATAAATTTTATATGAGTAAAACGCGTTGTGCTAATAAAAATTAGATACTTAATATCAATATATTGTATCATAAACATAAATCAATACAATATACAGAATTAATTGATGATGGTATGATTATCTAATGAGTCATTTTGCAATTTTACTATAAATTACTTTTATTGTTTATCAATATATTGCTTTATTGATAACATTAAATATTATTTATTGATTATAATACTGCTAAAACAAGCTGATTTAACAGCACAACGGGTTAAGTAAAGTTTAAATGTAACTCAATGTTGGGAGCATATGTAAATGTCTGATATTAAAAACGACGATAGGGAATTATATTCCGGCGATGTGAGTTCGGGAGAAGAGTTTGATCTGGATAGACAGGATACAGATAGTATTTTTGAAGGAGGAGATTCATTTTTTGAGAGCCAGGCAGCCAGCGCCTTTGAGATGTTCGGAGATTTTTTCAGTACCCCTGACTCAATAGATAATGTTATCGAAGATATAGAGGAAGTTATTAATGACGATGAGCCGATAGAATTAACTGAAACGGCGGAGATTTCTGATGAAGTTTTAGAACAGGAAAGCGAGCCTAAGCCGTTCAGCGAATTTTTGAACGCTGCCGCGGCATCTGCAGAAACGGTTTCTGAATTAGAAGAACATGCAGAGGAAACTGAAAATGAGCAGTCTGATGCAGTTGAAAGAGAAGAAAATGCTGAGAATATTCAAGAATCCGAAATTGAAAAAAATGATTTAGAGAAAGCCGAAGATGGTAGTTCTGATGAAAATGATGTAGAGCAGACCGAGAAAATCGATGATGGAGATATAATAACTGCAGATTCGGAAGATACCTTAAACAATCAGGATGAAGAATCCGACGAAATGCTTACAGACGAGCCAGAGCTTGAATCTGTAAAACTTGCGGAGCAGGAAGCCGAGGAAATTGAAACGCAGGAAGAAGAATCAAACCGCAAAGATACGGAAATCGAAATGGAAAATCCGTCGGAATCAGAAGGTTTAAATAAAGAGGAGGGACTGCAGGAATCGGAGGCTGATAAAAATGATGCAGAAGAACCAGCTCAGCAAAGTGATTCGGAAGAAAGTGTAGATGAACAGATCGAAGAGGACGAATCGGAAGACGACGGCAGAGCTGTAAAGACGGAGGATTCGGTAAGCAGCCCGGAAGATGAGCAGGCTGAGTCAGATGAAATGTTTACAGACGAGCCTGAACTTGAATCTGTAAAACTTGCAGAACAGGAAGCGGAGGAAGCTGCTAAAAGGGCAGAATACGAGGAAGCTGAGGCGAGGAAAGAAGAACAAAAAGAGAACGTCGGCAGTGAAAGTCCGGGGATCAGCAGCCAGGCAGAAAATCCGCAGGAGTTGGAAGATTCGACCGAGGAAGATCGCGCGCAGAAGCCTGATGTTAAGAAAAAAAATATTGAAGAAGAACAGGTTAAGCAAGATGATGAGGAAGAAGCTGTCGATGAGCAGGTGGACGACGAATTGGAAGACGACGACAGGGCTGTAAAAACGGCAGATTCTGCAGGTACAGAGAACATTCAGGATGAAGAATCCGACGAAATGTTTACAGACGAGCCGGAACTTGAATCTGTAAAACTTGCAGAACGGGAAGCGGAGGAGGCTGCTAAAAGAGCAGAATATGAGGAAGCTGAGGCGAGGAAAGAAGAGCAAAAAGAGAACGTCGGCAGTGAAAGCCCAGGGATCAGCAGCCAGGCAGAAAATCCGCAGGAGCCGGAAGATTCAGGCGAGTCGGAGATCCCGCAGGATAATGAGGATGAAGGAACTGAAAAAAAACCTAAGAATAATAAGATCTTAAAGTCGAAAGGCAAGGATAAGGAATCTAAAGATGGTAAGTCGGGTAAAGAAGGGCTTTTTGGAGCTTTTTCAGGCGATGATTCCGCTGAAGACGAAGTTGAAGATGAGGGTTATGAAAATAATAATGTAGCAGCGGAGGCGTCTGCCGAAAACAAGGCAAATTCCAGCAGTGAAGCAGACGAGGAAGAATTAGAGAAAATAAAGCGTAAAAGAGCTGGAGATGAGTCGGAAAGTGATGAAAATCAAAGTTCGGATTATGATAAAGGACCGGAAAGCGAAGTAGAGAAAGAGTCCGCTCAAAAAACGAAACAGAAGGCTCCTGTTGAATCAGAAGGAGATCTTTCTCGATTATCCGAATCGGTATTTCCGGCAGGATTGGATTTAAGCGGAGCTAACGCTCAGTCGGCTGAAAGCGCTGACGATAGTAAAAAGACAGGAAGAAAGTCAAAGAAAATGGCGGCAAAAGGTAAAAAGAAAAAAGAGAAAAAAGTTAAAAAGGCAAAGCCTAAGAAAAATAAGAAATCAGCGAAAAAAGGCGGTGAAGAAGCTGAAGATAAGAAGGGCGGGAAAAAGAAAGCTAAAAAAGCTAAGAAACCTAAAAAAGAAAAGCCTGCAAAAGCTGCCCAAAAGCCTAAAAAGAAAGCTGCGAAGAAAGAGAAGAAAGAGAAGAAAGAGAAAGAAAGCACGGGCGGAAAGAAAAAGATTATAATAATAATTCCTATTATAATTATTATTTTGGCAGGAGGTGTATTTGCTGCAAGCAAATTCGGTTTGCTTAAATTCGGAGGCGACGATTCCAGCAAAGAACAGAAAGAACCTTATGTTCAGGAAGATATTATGCTTAGTGAAGGTATAGATATAAGCGGCGAAAACTATGATGAAGACTGGTATAAGGTCACTTTTTCGGAAAGATACGGTCATGAAGAAAAGAAAGGCAGTTTTGAGGAGTTGGATTTTACCGGAGTGAAATTGCCTGAAAGTTCGGAAGATGAAAAAGAAGGCGAGGATTCCGAAGATAAAGAGGATGAATCCGAGGAGGCTCTTTCTACAATGTATGCAAGGGTAAAATCGGCCGATAATACAGCAAAGCACTGGGCTGTGAGTACAGGCGATATAGATTGTTATCGTTTTATGGGAAGCGAAGGATACAGAAGCCTGGTAGAAGAATTTTCGCAGAAATATTATAACGAACAGGAAAATCTGGCGTTAAGAGAAGCTGCTGCATCGGCAGCTCTGTTTAGTAATGTTGATCAGTTTAAAATTACAAAAACGTTACTGTCACAGGATTATTCATATGCATACGTTGAATTTACAAGAAATATAAACGTAACAAGATGCGGAAATATGGATGCCTTTAAAGGAACTTTTTTGGAAGGCGTAAAGGAAGGTAAAGAAAATCTGCAAAAATTCCAGTTAGAACTTACATACAATGCAGAGGAAGATAAGTATTTGATTAACCGCATTAATTATCTTGGCATGGTTGATAAGTAAAGTTTAGCTTTACAATATTATAAAGATCGTTTTGAATAAATCAGATTTTTATAAATCTGATGGGGTGATAAAAGCAATTTAAACAGGTAAAATTTCCTACGGATAATTCTTAGATAAAATAATACGCAGGGCTGCTGAATACAAATTCTGTGCGATTAAGCGCGGATATGATTTACGGCAGTCCTGTTTTTTATTATTTAGTAATTAGTTATATTTTATTCTTAAATGGTTATTGACAACTAATTATGGTTATATTATACTAACTATCGTCGGACGATAACAGCTACAACAGAGTTAGTCACAAATAATATTAGAGATTATCTGTGAAATAATATTTAAAGCTGCTGCGGCACAAAAGTCGATTAGCGGCGTATATAAAAGAAAGAAGTGAGAAATGATGCCTTTATCTATGGTTGGAATAGGAGAAACTCAGGTCATAAAGAAAGTAGGAGGCCGAGAAGAAACCAGGAAATTTTTAGAGAGCCTGGGTTTTGTTGCAGGAAGCGCTGTAATAGTTGTGTCTGAGATTGGCGGCAACATGATCGTTAATATTAAAGAATCGAGAGTCGCTATAAATCGTGATATGGCTAATAAAATAATGGTTTAGATAAAATTAAATTTGATAGTTGTTTGAAGGAGTAAAGAATGAAAACTTTAAAAGAAATAAAACTCGGCGATACGGCTACGGTGAAAAAACTTCATGGCGATGGAGCTGTGAAGAGAAGAATAATGGATATGGGAATTACAAAAGGAACTGATGTGTATTTGAGAAAAGTGGCTCCGCTGGGAGATCCTATTGAAGTTACCGTGCGAGGGTATGAGTTGTCTGTTCGAAAAGCTGACGCTGAAATGATAGAAATTGAGTAGGCAGAACGCAGAAGAAAATCTTAGATATCCGCGGGAATTTTTAAATTTTTTTATAAATAGATTAGTCGCTGCTAACAAAAGTTATTTGTAACTAATATAGTATACAAAATAGTTTACAAAATAGTTTACAGTTTTGCAAGTAATTAAAAAATTAAAGTTATTATATTTATAGAAAATAAGCTGACCGATGGGAATATCTAAAAGGTGCGCAGGACTTGCATCAGCAGCCGAAACGTTGGGCGTGTGGTTGAGAGTCATTGAAATTATTATAATTGTTTTTAGAAGAATATTTAGTTTATGAGTGTATTATAGGAGGGAAGGAAATCTGATGTCTATTAGGATAGCGTTGGCAGGAAATCCAAACTGCGGGAAGACGACATTATTTAACGCTTTAACGGGTTCAAATCAGTTTGTCGGAAATTGGCCCGGAGTTACAGTTGAAAAGAAAGAAGGAAAACTTAAAGGCAATAAAGAAGTTATTATTACCGACTTGCCTGGTATTTATTCTTTATCGCCGTATACTTTGGAGGAAGTAGTAGCAAGAAATTACTTGATAAACGAGCGTCCAGACGCGATTTTAAATATAATCGACGGTACGAATCTTGAGAGAAATCTGTATCTGACGACTCAACTGGTTGAGCTGGGAATCCCCGTGGTTATCGCTGTAAATATGATTGATATTATTGAAAAAAACGGAGATTCGATTAATATTAAAGATATGGCGAAAGAGTTGGGATGTCAGGTGGCAGAAATCTCTGCTCTTAAAGGTACGGGAGTTAAGGAAGCGGCTGATATGACTGTAGCTGCTGCTAATGCTAATGTTAAGATGATTCCGCAGCACAGTTTTTCCGGTTCGGTGGAGCATGCGCTTGCCCATATAGAAGAAGCGTTTTTACATAATCTTCCGGAGGAGGAGCAGCGCTGGTATGCTGTCAAGATATTCGAGCGCGATTCCAAGGTTATAGAACAGCTTAATATTTCCGATGACGTGCTGATGCATATAGAAAGCGATATTAAAGCCTGCGAGGATGAACTCGACGACGATGCTGAAAGCATCATCACTAATGAAAGATATAATTATGTAAGTTCAATAGTGAATAAGTGTCATAAGAAAAAGAATAAGGGCGGTATGACGATCTCCGATAAGATAGACCGCATCGTAACGAACAGATGGGCGGCGCTGCCGATATTTGCTGCAGTGATGTTTTTAGTATATTTTGTGTCCGTTACTACTGTAGGAACTATTTTTACCGATTTTATGAACGACGTTTTGTTCGGTGAGTGGATTATACCGGGAGCGGCGGCAGGACTTGAGGCTATCGGCTGCGCGGATTGGCTGACGGGTCTTTTAGTAGACGGCGTAATCGCGGGTGTAGGCGCGGTTCTCGGTTTTGTGCCTCAGATGCTCGTGCTGTTTATATTCCTCGGATTCCTGGAAGCCTGCGGTTATATGGCAAGAGTTGCTTTTATTATGGATAGGATATTCAGGAAATTTGGATTGTCCGGCAAATCATTTATACCGATGCTTATCGGCAGCGGCTGCGGAGTGCCGGGAGTAATGGCATCGAGAACCATAGAAAACGACAGGGACAGAAAGATGACCGTCATGACTACTACGTTCGTGCCGTGCGGGGCTAAACTTCCTATTATAGCTCTTATATCGGGAGCTCTGTTCGGCGGAGCCGCATGGGTTGCTCCAAGCGCGTATTTTATAGGCATAGCTGCTATTATCTGTTCCGGAATTATCCTTAAAAAGACAAGAATGTTTGCAGGAGATCCTGCGCCTTTCGTTATGGAACTTCCGGCGTATCATATGCCGACCGTTATGAATGTGCTCAGAAGCATGTGGGAAAGAGGCTGGTCTTTCATTAAAAAAGCGGGAACAATAATTCTATTATCAACGATAGTTTTATGGTTTTTAATGAGCTTCGGCTGGGTCGACGGTTCTTTCGGAATGCTGGAAGCGGAACAGCTCGACAGCAGTATCCTTGCGGCTATCGGCGGCGTAATCGCGCCTATATTCGCACCTCTCGGCTGGGGTGACTGGAAGATGGCGGTTGC
Organism: Bacillota bacterium; assembly: GCA_022790955.1. Lineage (GTDB taxonomy): Bacteria > Bacillota > Clostridia > Peptostreptococcales > Anaerovoracaceae > JAAVYD01. Next base: position 13,345 of record JAAVYD010000010.1, on the reverse strand, counting down.
GGCTGTTACGGGACTCATAGCTAAGGAAAACGTAGTGAGTACATTCGGTATACTTTACGGATTCGCAGAAGTTGCGGAGGACGGCCTTGAATTCTGGCCGGCATTAGCGACGAGTATTTCAGCCATAGCAGGATATTCCTTTCTCATATTCAATCTGTTGTGCGCGCCGTGTTTTGCAGCTATGGGCGCCATTAAACGCGAAATGAACAACACAAAATGGTTCTGCTTTGCTATCGGTTATCAGACGATACTCGCTTACCTGGCTTCACTTTGTATTTTCCAGATAGGAAATCTCCTGTCCGGCGGCGGTTTCGGGATTGGAACGGCAGCAGCGGTCATTGTTATAATAGGATTTCTTTATCTGTTGTTCAGACCGTATAAAGAGAACAATACGTTAAAAAGAAATTTCAAAACAAGTGTTAATGCTAATAGTTAATACATAGCTGAAAATTTGAAAGGGGCTGCGAAGGCAGAAAGGGCGGAGGACGTTTTATCGTTTTTCCGCCGTTTCCCTTAAAGATGAAAATGTGAAGCGTCATAAGTATTTAGAAGTTTTAATGAATTTACGTAAACTAAAACTTAAGTTTTTGTAAAAGTTTAAAAATAAAAAATTGATAAAATTTATACAGATTAAACAAAAGCAAAAAACAGGTTGTCGAAAGATGTTGGTCTGATATAGATATAAATTGGCTCAGGAGGATAGATATGGGAACCTTAATAGTTGGAGCTGCATTTTTGGCAGCGGTAGTGTTTGTTATAGTTGGCATGGTAAAGGATAAAAAGGCAGGTAAGTCTGTGATATGCGGAGGAGAATGCAAACATTGTGGAGGAGCTTGCAATTACAATCGAAAGTAAAGGTAAACAAAAAGAGGTTATAATCGAAGAACTGCGCAGACAGGGATGCAGGATAACTAAGCAGCGCCGCGTGATCCTCGATGTTATATTGGAAAATGAATGTTCGTGTTGTAAGGAGATTTTCTTTAAGGCTTCTGCAATAGACTCCGGAATCGGGGCTGCCACTGTATACCGTATGGTGAATACGCTTGAGGATATAGGCGTGATCAGCCGTAAGAATATGTATAAAGTTGACGATGGGATATCGTTTGCCGATACCGCAGGTATAAAAGAATGCTGCGGGATATTATGCGTTAAGATTGCGGAATATATAATAAATTCTGCAGAAAAGCTGAAAAAACATCGGGATGATGCGGCGGATCATATTAATGATCTTACGGCGGAGATAGGAGAATTTGCAGGACGGAACTGTAAAGATGCGGAGGCGCTAATAAGGTTATGCGAGCTTTTAGAGGGACTTGATATAACGCTTTCTGATGATCTGCAGGAGAAGATAGGAAAGCTGAGCGAAAGTGAGCGGCAGGCGGTCAACGAATACTGCGTGCTGAGCCATTGGCAGGAAATTTTGACCATAGCTGGAAAGTATACGTCAGTAAATAATTGAGTTAGTGATTAAATTTATCATTAACATATTTCATTATATGCAAATACAAAACTCCGTGTTAAAATCTGTGTAAGTCAAGATGAAACGTAGAAAACCGCTTTATAATGTGACGAAATTTCGTAACGGGTTCTTATATTTTGATATTTGGCGGTAGGATAACGGGCTTCATATGTATTTTCAATATTATTAAATGAAACGGAGAGAGTAAAATGTTAGATTGTTTTAAAGATGTAAGTTTAAAGCACAGCGGTATATTTTCTGCAGGCGTGCTTTTCGGTACTGCGGGAATAAAAATCTTATCGAGCAAGGATGCCAGAAAAGTGTATACTAAATGTACAGCGGCGGCTCTTAGGGCTAAGGATTGTATCATGGAGATAGTTACTAAAGTCCAGGAAAACGCTGAAGATATTTTAGAAGAAGCGAAGGAACTTAATGAAGCGGCGATGGCTGAGGAAGAGTTTGGCGGCATGGAAGGCATTGCGGATTCGGAAGCGGAGATCGCAGTCGGCTAAGAGTATGATTATTGCGAAATAAACACCTGCAGACCATGGCGTTTGCAGGTGTTTTAATGTTTACCGGAGGTCAGCCATGAAATTTGTAATCAAACACGAGATAAAAAAGCGAATCAGGATACATATAGACAGACGCATTTCTTACAGCGAAGCGGACAAACTTATATATTATATTTACACGGTAAAAGGAGTTATAAATGTAAAAGTTTACGAAAGGACTTCCGATGTGGTTATCAGTTTTACAGGCGGCAGGGAGGAAGTGATAGAAGGATTAAAACGGTTTAAGTTTGAAACGGCAGACGTGCCTGCTTACGCCGCAGAGGTATCCGGGCGCAAACTGAACGCGGAATACAGGGAGAAAATTATAGAAAAAGTGGTTTTCCGATATCTTATGCGAGTGTTCATACCTGCGTATGTCAGGGCGTTTTACGTAGGCGTAAAATCCATGAAGTATCTTTCTAAGGGATTCAGAGCTTTTAAAAAGTGTAATATTAATGTAGACGTACTCGATGCTGCGGCTGTCGCTGTGTCCGTCCTGAGGAGTGATTTTAAGACGGCGGGAGCTACTATGTTCCTGTTGGAGATAGGAGAGCTGCTCGAAGAGTGGACGCGAAAAAAGTCCGTAAATGACATCGCTCGTACTATGTCGTTAAATATAAAAAATGTTTGGGCGCTTAAAGACGGACAGGAGATTCTTACACCTGCGGACAAAATCAAAGCGGAGGATCTTGTAGTCGCCCATATGGGAAACGCCATACCGTTCGACGGCGTAGTGGAAGCGGGAGAAGGCATGGTAAACCAGTCTTCGATGACGGGCGAACCGCTTTCCGTGTATAAATCTGAAGGAATTTACGTGTATGCGGGAACCGTTCTTGAGGAAGGCGAGCTCATTATACGGGTGAAGGAGATTAATGGAGCGAGCCGATTCCAGAAGATAACTGCAATGATAGAAGAATCAGAAAAACTGAAATCGAATGCGGAAGGCAGAGCCGAACATCTGGCGGACAGGCTCGTTCCTTATACGCTTCTGGGCACGTTTCTTGTTTACGCAGTTACGCGAAATCCTATGAAAGCGCTGGCAGTGCTCATGGTAGATTTTTCATGCGCGCTCAAACTGACGACGCCGATTTCGGTTCTCTCCGCCATAAGAGAAGCGAGTCTGTATAATATTAATATAAAAGGCGGGAAATTTCTCGAAGCCGTGGCGGAAGCCGATACTATAGTTTTCGATAAGACGGGAACTCTCACAAGAGCAAAGCCGCAGGTGACTCAGGTGATATCTTTCTGTGAAGAATCTGAGGACGAACTTCTGAGAAAAGCGGCGTGCATGGAGGAACATTTTCCTCATTCCATGGCGAAAGCCGTAGTGAACGCCGCAGCTGAAAAAGGTCTTATCCATGATGAAATGCATTCAAAGGTGGAATATATAGTCGCTCACGGTATTTCCACAACTATTAAAGATAAAAAAATCATAATAGGCAGCCATCATTTTGTATTTGAAGATGAAAAGGTCATAGTGCCTTCGGAAATGAAATACAGATTTGAAAACCTGCCGTCGGACTGTTCGCATCTTTATATGGCTTCTGAAGGTCGGCTTAAAGCGGTCATTTGCGTAAAGGATCCTTTAAGAGAGGAAGCCGCAGCGGTTATAAATTCTCTTAAGAAAGCGGGCGTTGGGAAAGTAGTGATGATGACGGGAGACAGCGACAGGACGGCGAGAGAGGTCGCTCGCGCTGTAGGCGTCGACGAATATTATTCAGAGGTGCTCCCGGAGGATAAGGCGGATTATATCGAGCGTGAAAAAGCGCAGGGAAGAAAAGTTATAATGGTGGGCGACGGTATAAACGATTCTCCGGCGCTTTCTGCCGCGGACGTTGGAATCGCCATAAGCGACGGCGCTGAGATAGCCCGCGAGATAGCCGATATCACCATTGAAGCAGACGATCTTTTTGAAATAGTAACCCTTAAAGCTATAAGCAACGCCCTTATGAAGCGCATTTACAGAAATTACAGGCTGATAGCAGGATTTAACGCAAGCCTTATCGTTCTCGGCGTGAGCGGCATAATTAAGCCGACTGCTTCGGCGCTGCTGCACAATACTTCGACCCTTGCTATTGGAGTGAAAAGCATGCAGAACCTGCTGTGATTCAGACGGTAAAAGTAATCAGCTGAAACATCGGCGTAAATATAAATACACAACTTAATAGTTAAATAATAAATCCGAGTGGAATATTAATATATTTCATTCGGATTTTTAAATGGATTAAAATTTATAAAGCGGTATATGAAAATTTCAGTATCAAAATTGATAACAGGGGTTAATAGAAAACAAATATTATCCGATATAAAAAGAAGAGAGGCAAGATCGCTTGCGGAAAGCAGGTCGGAATTAGAAAGAGGTTTTTATGAAAAGAGAAGAAATGGTTCCAAGCGAAAGCGAATGGCTGATAATGGAGGTTTTGTGGGAGGAAAGAGCGTCGATGACATCTTCTGCGGTCATTAAGAGTTTGAAGGATAAGTCCTGCATGACGCCCAAAATGGTGCGTGTGCTCATGAACCGTCTTGTTCAGAAAGGGCTTTTGAGTTACACGGTCGACGAGAGAGATGCACGGGTATACCATTATTCTGCACTGAAATCTAAGGAGGAATGTCTGAAGGAAAAGAGCCGGAGGTTTGTAGACAGCTATTTTTCCGGAAGCCATAAGAATGCAGTGGCCGCCCTGCTCCAGAGCGTTAAGTTTGGGGATGAGCAGCTTGACGAGCTTATGGAGATATTAGAAAAAAGTAAAGGGAAAGACGAAAAATGACGGCGCAGGGATTTTTGGAAGGCTGCGCTCAAGTATGGAATCTTGTAGTTGTGTATTATTCTGTTCAGATATTGAGATGCGCGCTGTTTTCATTTCCTGTGTTGGGATTTGTGCTGATTTTAAGAAAAACGGTTTTTAATAATACGGTGTTTTTAAAAGGTATGCTGTGGAGCCTTTTTATACCTTTAGTTTTCATAGGAAAAATGAAGTTTTTTTATGAAACAAGAATAGGTGTGAGGTGGTTTATATGGATAGATAATCTGTGCTTTCGTCATTCGTGGCTGTGCTGGCTGTATTTTTTCGGTATTATTGCCTTTTCGGTTTCATTGTATATGAAAAGAAAGCGGCTGAAAAAATTTATATCAGGAATGGAAAAAATAGAAATCTGCAGAACAAAAGTTTTTATAAGCGATGTATCCATAACGCCATTTTCTTTCGGAGCGTTTTGCTCCCACATAGTTTTGCCGAAGATTATCTTATCTGAGTACAGCCGTAAAGAATTAGAAATGATAATACTGCATGAAAGGAATCATATAAAGCTCGGACATTTGCTTATATATTTGTTCTGGGATATGCTGCGAGCATTTTTGTGGGTTAATCCGCTTCTTACAGTGTGTACGAGGTATCTTCGTCAGGATATGGAAGAAATCTGCGATAGGGTTACTATAAAGAGCTGCAACGGCAGTGTTTATGAATACGGGTGTCTGTTGCTGAAAAGCATAAGGTTTTTGCGGGATGACAGCCGGGAGATAAATATGATGGCTGCTTTTAACGGCGAACAGGCTTACGAGGATATCAAGCGCCGTATAACTATGGTTGCGGAATATAAACCGTATAAACGGGCTGCTGTGCGGAGTCTTGTTCTATGCGTGTTGGTGTGTGTTGTCGCATCAGCGGGATTTATTAAAAGCGTATCTTATGACAGATGCAATATGATGGATACAGTAATAGTGATATCTGTTGATGATCTTAAAACGATTGCTGACGATCATGAGCTGAACGGCGCGATAAGATACGATGAAAATTATATTTATGTGGATTCCCGGGCGCTTAAGGCAGCTTTTGATGCTAATGATTACAGGAACAGGGAGCTGGCGATATGCTTCGGAGGATTTTACAAACTGCCGGGTATCGGCGGAGGCGGAGATTACATGATAGTAAAAGGTTCGGAGTTGTGCAGGGATGCGAAGATAGCTTATGAGCACATAGAGGACGATCTTGTCATGAAGCTGATGAAACTGATCTGAAGATGCCAGGCACAGGAACGAATAGGATTGCGAAATCTGCGGAGCAGCTCAATCTGACCCGCAGAATGCAGCAGATAAACGAAAATGCTGTTTGCTTAGAACGATATGGGGCAGTTAGTATAGTAAAGGGGAAAATTAATATGAATATATTTGGAGTTACAAATACTTCGGTCAATGGGGGTTTAACTGCAGGGAGTATGTCGGGATTGGCGGCAGCCGGAGATTCAGTCGGCAGTTCATCTTTTGCGGAAGAAATAATAAACGTGAGGAAAAAAGCTGAAACAGCAGGCAGCTCAGGAGCGTCCGAAGCAGAGGAAATGGAGATTTTTAAGAAGGATTTTTACATGGAGCTTTTAAAAATTACAAAACATGGAACGGTAAGCGGCGCTGCGGTAAATATATCGGAGGAGGCTTTTGAAAAAATGAAAGCCGATCCGCAATACAGAGAGCAGGTTTTAAATCTTATCAAGAGGGACTGGGGTTCTTCATATATGCCCAGGAGCTGTTCAGTTTTGATCACGGTTGGAAGCGATATTAATGATTACAGAGCAGATTCATGGTCCGACGACAATGATAATGAATTCAGAATGTATTCAAAAGACAGTTTTTATAAAAGCGACAGTAAAAAAGAAAAGGAAAGAAAAGCGATTGCCGAGAAACAGTTTGAAGCGATTATGCAGCATAAACGCATTATGAAAAAAATGCTTAATGCTCAGGCTGAAAAGAAAGTTTTGGATATGTATGTTTTACATAGTTCGGATAATATTTTCGAGTTGCTGTGAATTAAGGGAAATATATAGATTAGCGATCATTAACGGTAAAAATTCAGCAGAAGGAGGACAGCTATGGCAATAAAAGTAGGAAATAGTTATGTATCTGAGGCTGCTTACGCTTATGCTAAGGAGCGGGCGGCGAATAAGGAAAGCCGTGGTATGATGAGCGAATTGTCTGAAAAGTTCCCAGATGTAAAGTTTTCAACTAATACTCAGCCGTTTTCAGCAGATGGCGTTAATAATATCGCAATAGCGCCGAATATTTTAAAAGAGATGGAGAACGATCCCGAAAAGAGGCTGGAATACGAGGCTCTTATTTACGACTGCAGTCAGCTTATAAAGAGTAAATCCATGAATTCTGACGGAAATATTAAGAGTTTTGGGTTTATCATCGAAAGCAATGGCGGACTGAGCGCGTGGAGCGTTTCCCGCGGAAACAGCGATAATAACGTCAAGAATAAATTTACTCTGGATAAGAATAAAAAAGAGAGCTGGCTCGATAAGATACTTAGCGGCAGCAAAAAATCGAAAAAGACTAATATCGGATTAAAAGGCGATGGGGATAAATTTTCTGAACGAGCGAAAGAAAAGGGTTTAGACAGCGTGAAGTTGTCCCAAAAGGTTTTTGTGGAGCAGTTAAAAAAAGCTGCAAGCGGCGGCTCAGAGAAGAAAGAGGAACTTGTGCAGCTGATGGCTGAGATTAAAAATTTTCAGTCTGCTGAATTTGACGGAGAACTGAAAGTCTGGGAGCTTGAGGACAGCGGAATTTCGGCGGCGGAGCTGGCTGATAGGATGAATGAGATAGGAACAGATTATAAGGTATCTGAGGAAATTACGGAGAACAAAGCCGAAGGCAGCGAGGAGAAAACTGCGGACGGGGCTGATGATATCAAAGGCGAAAGCGGCGATAAACCTTCCGGTAGAGTGGCGTTTAATGCAGAAAAACGAGCAAGACAGCTTGCGGCTGCATCGTCGCAGGATCAGGTTCGTATTGTCATGAATATTCTTAATAAAGATCTGTCCGACTGCGAAATGGGTGTTTCAAGCGGCATGTGCGATGAGAATGAAGTTGCAAAAGTTAAAGCCATGATGCAGAGAGCGGAGCAGCGTATGAGTGAGGTTTCAGGGAATAAGGAAAGCGAGAAGGAAAATGGCTTCGACGAATTTGCTATCAGCATGTTGATATAGGTTCATATAGTATGCAGATCATAGTTATTATGATTTTTAAAGTTAGCGTTGAAGTTTGAGTCTATATTAATATATTTACAGGATTTTAGTTATTTCTTAATTTTAAGAAAATAGAAATAAGCGGATGGTAATATAATTATACATTAAAGTATTTGTACAGGGAGGTAAATTATGCGTATAGGGAATTATAATAATCAAAATTATCTTAATATTATTAAACTTTTTGACCAGCTTAATGGAGGCAAAAAGAATAAAGGTCTTAATAATATGAATAATCTGTTCGGCAATAATAATTCAGGTATGGTGGAAGTAGTGCCGGGATTTTTCTGCAAAAACGATCCTAAGATTATAGCTAATTTCAGAAAGAATTTTGATGAGGATGGAGATTTTATAAATTCTCATGGAGTCGCAGGCATGGATATTACCGGCAAAGACCCGTCCGAGTGGCATAAGATCGTGGATGTTTCTGAGGAAGGCCGTCAGAGTATGTTTGATATGTGCAAGCGCGAATTTATACAGGAATGCGGTATTGCAAACGGAGATACTACGCAGAGAAGCGAGGTATTTGCTGCATATCAGAAAAGTATTCCGAAGGCTGACAGACTGAAAGCAACATGGACGTTGGGACAATATGAGCGTCAGTATAATAAAGCCCTGTACGAGGCTGTGCGGGCAAGCAATCCAAACTGGAAGCCGGGACAGAAGTTTGACGTAAGCGTGCTGAATAATATAACTCGCGAGTCTGTGGAAAGCCGGATCGTTCAGGTAGGAAGCGATTCATTTGATCTCAGACCAATGGTTGATTGTAAGGCTTAGTATACAGTGTTGAATGATGGTGAAAAAGCCCGGCGGATGCCGGGTTTTTCAGTCGGCAATTAGAGTTTTTATATGGGGATCATTGGTTATCGTAATGCTTATGAAAAATTAATGTGATTTTTATGTAAAGGTGTTCAGACGTATTGGGATTGCGAGATTGTATGATATAATAAAAACGGAAAAGCAGGTTTGCGTAAAGATTAAATATATCATCAGGAGGAGGGCTATGGCAATATTTGACGAAATTAAGGATAAAGACGGTCAGGAGTCGAACATTAATATAAATACGGAAAATGCAGACGGTGGGGAGAAGTCTGCTGAAAGCGATAGGATACAGAAAATAGTTGACGCTGTTAAGAAAGAAACGGCTAAGCCTGCTTACATGCTGGAGATTCAGAGGGAGAGCAGTCCGGGGATATTTGACAGCAAGTTCGGCGGGCTGCCGTACTGGGATACGGAAAAAGAGTATCCGAAGGATATTAATGGAAATAATATGATGCTGCTGGCGCAGATCAATTTTACCCAAGCGGCGCTCAATGACGACAGGCTGCCGAAGAAAGGTATGCTTCAGTTTTTTATTGCGAGCAAAGACGAGGTTTACGGACTGGATTTTGACGAGCCCGATGTTCAGAAGAATTTTCGCGTGGTTTATCATGAGGATATTAATAGAGATACGACTGCGGAGCAGGTGCGCGCTATTGGAATACCGCTCTGCACGGACGAGGATTCCTGGTCGCCGCTTTTTAAAGAAACAGCTGTAAATATCATTAAAACAACTGCTTATATGGGCATGGAAGACGTGGCTTTCGATAGATTGTTCATCAAAATAGTAAGGGAACAGGATGGCGAGGATATAAGCGATACGGGTGTGTATAATTATCTGGATGATGACGAGTGGGATATTATTAATGAAGAGCTATGCGCAGATGGTCATCGGCTGCTCGGTTATCCGTATTTTACCCAGAGTGATCCGAGAGAAGAATCAAAATACGAACAGTATTACGATACGCTTTTGTTTCAGATGGATACCGAAATGACAGATGACGGTTTTGATTATATTCTCTGGGGCGACTGCGGCGTGGCTAACTTTTTTATAAACAGCGAAGCGCTTAAAAACAGAGATTTCAGCAAGATTTTATATAATTGGGATTGCTGTTAGAAGGCAAACAAAATGGAAATAAGAAAAGAAAATTTGGGGGATCGCAGAGAAGTCTGCGCGCTTATCAAGAAAGCTTTTTCAGAAGCCGAGCACAGCGACGGAAACGAGCAGGAGCTTGCAGAGGCTTTAAGAAACAGCGAATCTTTTATTCCGGAGTTGTCGCTTATAGCTATGGAAAACGCGAAAATAGTAGGTCATATTCTTTTTACAAAAGTGTATATTGGAAAACATACGGAGCTTGCTCTTGCCCCGTTATCTGTTCATCCGGAATATCGGCAAAGAGGCGTTGCGTTGGCATTGATGGAACGAGGTCACATTATAGCAAAAGAATTAGGATACGAGTATAGTATTGTTTTAGGAGATCCAAAATATTATACTCAGTCAGGATATGTGCCGGCGAGCGTTTATGGGATAAAAGCGCCGTTTGATGTGCCGGATGAAAATTTTATGGCTGTTAAGCTGAATGAAGATATTGAGAATATTTGCGGAACCGTAAGATACGATAAAGCGTTCGGGATAGAATAAGCTGAAAAAGTTTTATATATTAATAGAAATAGCTTGCCTGTTGAGATTTAAGGTGAGCTATTTTTTAGTTGTTTTATTAAAAAATTTTTTCTTATAAGGAAATAAGCAATAATTTATATTAATGATAAAAATTATCGTTTAGCTTGGGAGTAAATTACAGAAAAGATATTGACTAAATAAGTTATTGTGATTAATATATAGATACAAGTTAGTTAAAACTAACAAAAGCTGTACAAGAATAATAAATGATCTATCGAAATAGATATATTTACATAGTCGATATTTAATTCGAGTAGTTTCTGTTTTTAAAGATTATTTCATCAGCGGAAATAGAATAGTTTTTTAAAATCTGTAATTTAAAAATTATAGATTTATATAAATTGAAAGGAAGTATATTATGAGCGTAGTTATTATAGGCGGACATGATCGTATGATATGCAGATACAAAGATATATGCAAAAAGTATAATTGTAAGGCTAAAGTATTTACTCAGATGGCGAGCGATATGAGAAATAAGATTGGCAGTCCAGATCTGATCGTGTTGTTTACAAATACCGTTTCTCATAAGATGGTTCAGAGCGCGGTGGCGGAAGCAAAGAAGACCAACACAGATATAGTGCGTTGTCATACGAGCAGCGGCAGCGCTTTGTGCGGGATTTTGGAGGACGTATGTAACGGTGAATGCAGTAATGTATCGTGATGGATAAAATTACTATTGCATATTAGTATAAACTGTGAAAGTTATTAATATAAACGTTTATTTATTTTTTAGAAGTGATCGACCGTTGAATCCATAACCTGGTTTGCGCAACAAACGGCATATAGATATAGTGTGAAAGTTTCCCGAAGTGTATTGGGGTTGGAATTAATTGTAAAACGATAGCTCGGTGTATTTACTTCATGATACAAACATTGATATTTTGTGAATTTTACTGTTAATGAAAAGGGATAATAATATGTTTGAAAGAACAATTTTTATATTAATAAAATAAGAATAATGATTATTAACAGAATGAAAACAATATAAATTAAACGCTCTGGCAATATGCAGGGCGTTTTTTATGTTTGAGATTATTTAAAATATTAGTTTGAAAATATGACAGGATAAAGAATAATTAATTAGAAATAAAGTATAAAATTTGAAAATTGTATAAAGAACTTCTTAAAGGGTAAAATATGAATATCTTTAAAGGAGGTATTTATATGAATAAACATTATTTCAATGAAAAACAGGTTGAACAGTTTGAACATATCTTAATGGACGAAGAAAAAAGCAGCGGGACTATTGAGAATTATCTGCGGCACGTTCATTCGTTTGCCGATTGGCTGGGCGGCAGGCAGATAACTAAACAGATAACGGCAGACTGGAAAAAATATCTGATAAAATCAGGTTATTCGCCTGTTACGGTAAACACAATGTTAGTTTCTCTTAACAGATTTTTAAAGGTCATGGGCTGGATGGAATGCAGGGTAAAATTTCTCAGGATACAGCGCAGGCTGTTCAGAAAAGCGGACAGAGAACTCAGCCGGAATGAATATGATAAATTGGTGAACAAGGCGCGGCAGGAGAAGAAAATCAGACTGGCGCTCATATTGGAAACGCTGTGCGCAACAGGGATTCGCGTGAGCGAGGTGAGATATATTACGGTGCAGGCTGCCGAGACAGGACAGGCAGAAATATCGTTAAAGGGCAAAGTAAGAGTTATATTAATGCCTCATAAACTGTGCAGAAAATTGATAAAATACGCCAAAAAACAAAAGATCGCTTCCGGGGAGATATTTGTTACCGGAAACGGGAAAAGCGTAGGCAGAAAACAGATATGGGCGGAAATGAAAAAACTTGCAAAATCGGCGGGAGTTCCGGAAGGAAAAGTATTTCCGCATAATCTCAGGCATTTGTTCGCCCGGACTTTTTATAAAGTGAGCCGCGACGCTGCCAAACTTGCCGACGTGCTTGGACATTCGAGCATAGAAACAACCCGCATATATCTTATATCTACGGGTGAAGAACACGTAAAAGAGCTGGACAGGCTAAGACTTGTTGTCTGAAGACAAAATTCTTATTTTGTCCTTAGAGCACGACCTCCGAGAGATCAGAGCCAACCTTTTTACATAGCAATCATAACATATTGACTGTTGGATTACAAATATATTTAAGTATTTTGTCTTAAAAAACTTAAGGCAATTTAAAAACGGGCATGATTAAAGGACTGTCAGATTGTATTTTTTGGCAGCCTTGATTTTTTATGCCCTTTTTTGCGCGCTTTAAGGGATTAAAAAGCATATTATGCAGTTTTTAACTGTCAGATGTGGAAAATCACGTTGGATTTTCTACAGAAAACAGAAGCTGGCAGGACAAAATAAGAATTTTGTAGTTTAAAAGGGGTGGATAGAAATGGATATTAATATTAACAGCACGATTTCCGGAAGGTCTGCCACGGGCGCAGGAGAAAGTCTTAAGGAGCTTCTCGGCTGTGAGGAATATGAAAAACTGCTTTCGCAGGTTAAAGCGCTTTTTGCAGAATCCATTGAGAATAAAAATATTAATGGGTTTACGGATAAAAAAGATTTTCATGGCAAATTGCTTTTCGCTGATTCGGAGAGAAGCAGCGAGAATAGAGAAACTGAAAATATAAGTTTTGATTCTGAAATACTTTCGGAAAAGATTCCTGGATTCGAAAAAGATACTGAATTGTTTTTGGAAGCTGTAATGGAAAAAACGGCGGACGCTTTAAAGAATATCAGCAGGAAGAAGCGCAAAAGTATGCAGGCGCAGGGCATTGCAGCGGCTAAGGCGCGGGGTGTGAAGTGCGGCAGACCGGAGAAGGAACTGCCGGAGAATTTCATATTGATAGCCCG
>JAAVYD010000135.1 GCA_022790955.1 Bacillota bacterium | reverse complement strand
TCCCTTCTGGCGGGACAACGAGCTGAAGGCCCTGCAGGTGATGGAGGACGATTTCCTCTTTGAAACCGCCTTTGTCCCGGCGGAGGGAATGCTCCAGTGCCAGAACGTATACCTGCGGTTTGAGGGCGTCGACACCCTGGGGGAGGTAAGCCTTAACGGCGTGCCCTTAGGGCAGACGGACAACATGCACCGGGTTTGGGAATTTGAAGCCGCCCACCTGCTGCGGGAAGGGGAAAACGTTCTGCGGGTAAAGCTTTCCTCCCCCACCCGGTTCATCCGGGAGCACTATAATCCCCAGAAGGCGGAGGGCACAAGCGACGCCATGAAGGGCTTTCCCGCCCTGCGCAAGGCCCACTGCATGTTCGGCTGGGACTGGGGCCCCCGCCTGCCCGACGCGGGCATTTTCCGGCCTGTCACCCTGCTGGGGGATGAGGGCGCGTATATCCGGGAGGTGCGGGTGCGGCAGAAGCACGCGGACGGCAAGGTAAAGCTTTCCCTGGGGTTAAGCGCCTCCTCCACCGCAAAGGGTGTACGCTTTACAGCAGAGCTGGTAGATCCGGACGGAAATGCCAAAGCCTTTTCCACTGTCCCCATGGCCTTAACTGTAGAAAATCCCCAGCTATGGTGGCCAAGGGGCTACGGCGGGCAGCCCCTTTACACCGTCAAAGTGAAGGCCCTGTCCCAGGAAGGCCGGGTGCTGGACATGTGGGAGCGGAAAATCGGCCTGCGCACAGCCACAATGCACATCGAAAAGGATGCATTCGGGGAAAGCTTTGCCCACGAGATAAACGGGGTGCAGGTTTTCGCCATGGGCGCGGACTATATCCCAGAGGACAACCTCCTGGGCCGGGTTACCCCGGAGCGCACCCGCCGGCTGCTGGAGGACTGCTGCGCCGCCAATTTCAACACCATCCGGGTGTGGGGCGGGGGCTATTACCCTGACGACTGGTTTTATGACGTCTGCGACGAACTGGGCCTCTTAGTGTGGCAGGACTGCATGTTCGCCTGCGCCACCTATGAGCTGACCCCGGCGTTTTCCCGGAACATCCAGGCGGAAATTGCGGACAATGTAAAGCGCCTGCGGCACCATCCCTCCCTGGCCCTGTGGTGCGGCAACAACGAGATGGAAATGTTTGTGGAGGAGGGCCTGTGGGGAGGCTCCCCCCGGCAGAAGGCAGACTACATCCGCATGTACGAATACATCATCCCCAAAGTGATACAGGAGCAGGATCCCGACGCCTTCTACTGGCCCGCCAGCCCCTCCAGCGGCGGGGGCTTTGACGATCCCAACGGGCGCAGCCGGGGGGATATACACGACTGGAGCGTCTGGCATGGCATGCGGCCCTTTGCGGACTACCGCAAGGGCGCCTGCCGGTATCTCTCCGAATTTGGCTTTGAGTCCTTCCCCTGCCTGAAAACAGTGGAAACCTTCACCCTGCCGGAGGACAGGAACCTCTTTTCCTATGTGATGGAAAAGCACCAGCGCTGCGCCCATGGCAGCGCCCTGACCATGGCCTACCTCCAGCAGATGTATTTATATCCCGCCAGCTTTGAAACAGCCCTCTATGCTTCCCAGCTTCTCCAGGCCGAGGCTGTGCGCTATGGGGTGGAACATATGCGCCGCCAGCGGGGCCTGTGCATGGGCACTCTTTACTGGCAGCTTAACGACTGCTGGCCTGGGGCCTCCTGGTCGTCCATCGACTGCACCGGGCGCTGGAAGGCCCTGCATTACTTTGCCAAACGGTTCTTTGCCCCTGTGCTCCTCTCCTGCGAGGAGGAGGGCATGCTCACCCAGAACCCCAACATCAACGCGGAACCCTATGACATGGAAAAGAGCATCCGCCTTGCCGTAACAAACGATACCTTAAAGCCCCGGCAGTTTGTGGCGAAATGGGCCTTGCGGGACAGGCTGGGCCGGGTGAAGCGGGAGGAAACCATCTGCCTGTCGGTGAACCCCCTGCAAAGCGTGACCCTGCCCAAAACCCACTTGCCGGAGGCGGACATTTTCCAGGACTATGTCAGCTACCATCTCTACGAGCTGGGCCGGGAGCTTTCCAGCGGCACCGTCATTTTCTCCCTGCCTAAATTTTTCCAGTTTGCAGACCCCCGCCTGGGGCTGCGGCTGGAGGGGGACGAAATCGTGGTGACGGCGGGGGCCTATGCCAGAGGCGTGGAGATCCAAAATGGGGCGGAGGACTTGCTCCTTTCCGACAACTACTTTGACATGAACCCCGGGGAGCGCCGGGTGAAAATCCTCCGTGGCGAGCCTTTCGGCCTGCGGGCGCGCAGCGTCTATGATATCGCCAAAGGTCAAAAGTAAATTACAAAAAAGTTCAAAAAATTTTCCCGACTTATGAAAAGTGGGGGTTCCGGCGTGTTCGGAACCCCCGCTTTTGTGCAAAAAGGCAGCAGGAAACCAAACCGGGCGTTTTTCGCTTCCAGCTTCGCTCCCTTTGTGTTCAATTATTCGGGGGCTATGTTATGTACCGCTCGAAAAGCATTTGCGGCGTTGCCCAGCCCAATATCCGCTGCGGGTAGTTCTCCAGCCACTCTTCACGGTACACGCAGGGGACATGCTCTCCCTCCAGGCAGTCTGCCCGGGTGTCTATAGTAAACGCGCTTTGAAATCGGCAAATACCGATTTTAAAGCTGGGCGGCGCTGCCGCCTGGTTTAAAAGAAGTATACTTCTTTATAAACTGTGTTAACTATATGGATACGGAAATTCCGGGGATTGTGCTCCGCCTCCCGCTTTCTGCACCTGGCGATATACCCTTTCGCAGTTTTAATGCTGCTGGCAAAGCCCCAGACGTAGGAATACCCGCCGCACACCTTCCTGTCGCTCTCGTACTCCATGAAATACTGCTTCATACCCTCCCTCTCCCTTTCCGGAAAGTGTCTAAAACAATCCCGCAATTCCCTCCGCAAACTTAGCCCTGCCCCAAATTTCGGAAGTTTCACCTATGTGTGGAATATTCACTTGCCAGCCTGAAACGGCTCTTCCTATACAATCCGTTTTCTGCCGTTTTTTCTGCTTCCCACACTGTCTGTAAATAAAAAATTGATTTAGACAACTCTCTCAAAGTGTCTAAATCAATTTTGGCATCCGCCGGCGATTCTTCGCCACAAAAAAACAATTGACAGCAAGGTTGAAAAGTGGTAAAATGAAAGTGTAATCAAGATAGGGGTATAGCTCAGCTGGTAGAGCAGCGGTCTCCAAAACCGCGTGCCGAGGGTTCGAATCCTTCTGCCCCTGCCAAAAAAGCCAGGAATCATGCGGGTTCCGGGCTTTTTCTTTTTGCTTTCTATCAGCTTTTTGGGGGCTTTCTATCATTTTTCTATCAGCCCTCCTGCACAGTAGGCTGATAGATAGCCCTTTCCAT
>JAAVYD010000009.1 GCA_022790955.1 Bacillota bacterium | reverse complement strand
TGATATTCATATCGGCAATATGCTTGAAGAAGTGCTCATAAAAGAACAATTCCAGGTTTCCCGCGCTTATTCCGGTACTGAAGCTCTGCTGCTTCTTGCCAACAATAAACCCGACCTGATTCTGCTCGATCTTATGCTGCCAGGACTTTCCGGAGAAGAACTCCTGCCCAAAATACAGGATATACCCATCATAGTCTTAAGCGCCAAAACAGACATCCAAAATAAAGTTGACGTACTTTTAAGCGGAGCGGCGGACTATATGACAAAGCCTTTCAGCACTAAGGAGCTTCTTGCCCGCATAACTGTACAGCTTCGCAGCCCTCGCGGAAAGATATCAAATATACTTTCCGCAGGTGATCTGAATTTAGACACAAATTCCCGCGAAGTTCATGTAAAAAATAATCTTGTTCATCTTACGAAAACAGAATACGCAATCCTAAAATTACTGATGCAGAATCCAAAACAGATAATATCAAAAACTGTAATGCTTGAACGCATAAGCCAGGACACGCCCGACTGCACAGACAGCTCGCTGAAGCAGCACATAAGCAATTTAAGAAAAAAACTCAGAAAAGCCTGCGGCAATGATTATATAGAATCCATATGGGGAATCGGATTTAAACTGACAGAAAAATAAATCTTTACTGTTTCTTTACACTTTTTCTGACCGATTTCTTTACTTTTGCCTGTTAGACTATAAAAACAACGGCATTAAACACGGTTTATCCGCAACATGCCTTAAAATTATTATAACAGGGGGTATTAATATGAATTACATTCTCAGCGCCGATTCAATTGGTAAACAGTATAAAAATTTCAAAGCGCTGGATAATCTATCCATACACGTTCCAAAAGGTTCAATCTATGGTTTAGTAGGAAAAAACGGCGCAGGAAAAACAACATTAATAAGAATAATCTGTGGACTTCAATCGCCTACTTCCGGAAAATACACGCTGTACGGCACGGACAGCACTCAAAAAGAAATAAACAAGCGCAGACGCCGCATGGGAGCAGTCGTTGAAACTCCTTCCATCTATCTGGATATGAGCGCTGAAGACAATCTGAAAGAACAATTCCGTATACTCGGATTGCCTTCTTTCGACGGCATATCTGATCTGCTTAAGCTCGTTGGATTAGAAAACGCAGGAAAAAAGAAAACCAAAAACTTTTCGCTGGGTATGCGTCAGCGATTAGGCATAGCCATAGCCCTCGCTGGCGATCCTGATTTTCTCGTCCTGGACGAACCTGTAAACGGTCTTGACCCTCAAGGAATCATTGAAATACGCGAACTCATTTTAAAATTAAACCGCGAACGTCAGATAACCCTGCTAATATCCAGTCATATTTTAGATGAATTGTCACGTCTTGCCACTCACTACGGATTTATAGATAACGGACGAATGATTAAAGAAATCAGCGCAAAAGAACTTGAATCCGTCTGCCGCAAAAGCGTAAGAGTAGAAGTATCAGATGTAAAAATCCTATCACGCGTACTCGACAGCATGAAAATCGAATACAATATTCTTTCAGACACCCATGCCGACATTTACGCTCAAATGGAAGTTTCCCAGCTGGTCTTAGCCCTGTCAAAAGAAAACTGCGCGGTTTTTACCATGCAGGAACGGGATGAAAGCCTGGAAAGTTATTATGTAAATCTTGTAGGAGGAGTCAGCCATGAATAAACTTTTATCGGCAAACTTTATGCGGCTTTTTAAAAATAAAACCTTTTACTTAGGCATGATATTTATGTTCGGCTTATCGTTATGGGCGATAATAATGAGATACCGGGATATTAAACGCATTCCTGATTATCCGGCTTCCCTTGATGGGCTTCTTTTTGTGGGAAGCATATTCTTTCCTATAGTAATCTCTGTATTTATCAGCATTTTCATAGGCACGGAATACAGCGACGGCACTATAAGAAATAAACTTATCACCGGACACTCAAGAATAACAGTTTATCTTTCAAATCTCATCGTATGCACCGTCGCCGCATTTTTAATACATCTGATTTATATAGCTGTAATCTTGTGTTTAGGAATTCCGCTTATCGGAAACTTCCAAATCTCCGCAGAAACACTAATTCTATCCATCCTGTGCAGCCTTATTACCGTCGCCGCCATTTCAGCGATATTTCTTTTAATAAGTATGCTGATACACAGCAAAGCAGCAGGCGCAGTCACCGCCATGATACTTGCGATAATATTTATCACATCATCTTTAAGTATACATCAGATGATAACCGCTTCAGAATATTATCCGCCATACGTTTATATAGATGATTCCGGCGAGGTTCACCAGATGGAAGGCGAAAAAAATCCTGCTTATCTTACGGGGACCAAACGCGCAGTATATCAGGCTTTATACGACTTCCTGCCTTCATGCCAGTTTTTACAGTTCTCAAATGAATCGGACGAACTTATAAAAGACGGCAAATTCGTATTATTTTCTGCAAATTCCATCGTTATAGTAACGATTACAACGGGAGCCGGTATTCTTCTTTTCAGAAGAAAAAATTTAAAATGATAATGATATAAATATTATTAACGGTTACGCATTTAATTTATATAAAAAAGGCAGCGCTTGTCAAAGCTCTGCCTGATTTTAGTATTTTAATATATTTATAATAACAGGAGAATTTATGATATTGTGGCAACTAATATTTATATGCATACTTTTATGCATTATCATCTTTCTTACAATCAAACTTATCATGATTAAAAAGTCGGCTAAAGAAATAGCCGATAAATTCAGCGAAATAATAAACTCTGAAACAAATATACTTATCGACATTTCATCGCGGGATTCTCAAATGCGCAGACTTGCCGCACAAATAAACACCCAGCTCCGCAATCTGCGCTCCGAACGTCACCGCCTGCGGCACGAGGATATTAAATTAAAAGACTCCGTCACAAACATCTCCCACGATTTGCGCACACCGCTTACCGCTATATGCGGATATCTTGATCTGCTCGAACGCGAAGATCTCAATGAAAACGCCCAACGTTATATTAATATCATCAAAAACCGCGTTAAACTTATGGAACAGTTTACAGAAGAACTTTTCGGATATTCTGTAGTACTGACAAAACCCGATCTTTCAAAAAAAGAACCCATAATAATAAACCATATCCTCGAAGAAAGCATTCTATCATTTTACATGGCTCTAAACGAAAATAATATCACGCCTAATATTAACATCACTGCAAAACCGATTATACGCAATCTTAACAAATCCGCCCTCAGTAGAATATTCGCAAATCTAATAAATAACGCTATAAAATACAGCGATGGAGATCTTAATATCTCCTTATTAGAATCCGGCGAAATAATTTTCTCAAATACAGCAAGCGACCTCGATGAAATCCAGACAGGCAGACTCTTCGACCGCTTTTACACCGTTGAAACAGCTCAAAGATCTACAGGGCTGGGACTATCCATAACCAGAACTCTAACTGAACAAATGGACGGAACTATAAAAGCCGATTACAGCAGCAACAGATTAAATATATATTTAAACTTCCCTCTGTAAATATTTTAACCATTCAAAACAGACACATTATAAATCCTTACTTTTGGAATTTATCATGTGTCTGCTTTATATTTTTCACTTTATAATATATAGTTATTATTTGTAATTGCTTTTACTTGGCACTCCGAATTCATCCAATAAATCAAAAATTGTTTGAACCTCCGCTAAATGGGTCGGTGTAAACGTTAAGGATATATTGTGGTTGATTTCTACTTCGCATTCACGAGAATTAGCATTAATGTCAATATTTTTTAATTTATATTTCATTTCTTTTTTAAATGTTTCTTTGCCTGATCTTTTAAGTCCTTCATATTCTGCTGCACAATCTCTGCATAGACACAAATGTAATTGCGGCAATTCGATTCCATATTGAGCAATTTCCCTGGCTTCAATATAATGTTTCGGCTTTTTACACATCTGACATATACAAATATCACTATCATTGGTATACATTTCAGCAACATACTGACGTCCTTCTTCACGAGGTTTGCTCGTACGGATCTGACGAAGTACCTTTTCATATTTTACCGGATCCGCGAAAAAGAACTGCTGTTTTACATGCTCTCGTAAACGTTCAATATTTTTTACTTCTTTTATAGGAAATTCTTCTGATATTAATGTATCTGACGAAAATAGTTCCGGCTTACTTATTTCATCATTATTTCTGACATATGATGCTTCTGTATCGTTAGACAAACCTAAATCCTTACCAAGCTGTTTATATATTATTTTTTTATAACGCTCGTTCATACCATCGATACGATTAATAATTTCCTCGTTTTCATCCTCAGCAATCTTTTTAAAACCAAGAATCTCATATGCTTTTTTATCTTCACTTAATTCATATATTTCTTCATTTAAATCATATTTTGATATATCCGAAATCCTGCACAGATTTTCATTCTTGTCATACAACCATGCATCTTTTCTGATTTCATGCCATAATGCAGATTCTTCTTCTTTTGGATATGGATTCTTTTTTCTATATTGCTTTTCTCCCTTTAAATACCTGCTTAACTTCAACATCAGCTTTAATATTTCAGATGATTTATCCTTTGATAATGGAGTATTTGGATACTTTCTTATGTATTTAATATTATCTTCTATGTTACGTACTTTAATTTCAGGACAATAATCGCCTAATGCTTTCCAATGTTTATCACCTGTTCCTTCCTGAAAGCGTCTACCTGTTTCAACAAGCGAAGAAACCATTCCTAATTTATGTAACGTACTTGGAAAAATAGCCTTTTTGATAAACCATTCAATATCAAAAGGATAAATATTTAATCCTTCAATTCCATCAAAATATATTTTTAAATCTGTACCGCTGTCTTCAGCACCTTTTATGGCTTTATCCATATATACATTATCCGGTCGTTTAAAAACATTTCTACATTCTGATTTTATTTTTATTATAGATATATCTTTTAATAGATTTACTATTTCATTTTCAATGTTTTTATCATTACTTTTCACCTTCATTAATTCGGTAATTTTTTTTATATCATTTGCATATTCCTGCTGATACTCTTCAGAATCACCAAATTTTATATGGTCTACTCCATTAATATATTTATTTGCTATGTCGCCAATTTCCTTTCTGGCATACTGTAAATTATCGAACTGATGAATTTCAAAAGCGGATATCATCATTCGTTTAAATTCTTCAATTTTTAATATATCAGGATTTATAATTACAGATGCCTCCATCTTCTTATATTCACTTGAATCATTTAAGTAAATATTTGGCTTGCCATTTATGTATGCTGGAACTAATTTATTTTCAGAATTCAAAATAATCCTTGCTCTGCGAAGCTGTTCCCATGCATAATCAAATTGACTTTTGATTATTTTCTTATACTCATTCAGATTATCATGGTTGTATTTATATATTTCACTGTATTTCGATAAAAATCCATACAATTCTTTTATCTGCGATATTTCTTCCTCCTCCAGCGTATCCGACTTAAATTCCGTATCAGCCAGATTAAAGCCCCACTTTCCTATATCGTATACCTTAAGCTCTATTATATTCTTAAGCCAGCCAAAATATTCTTTAAAACCTTCCCCTTGGGGATTATCCAGTTCGACAAAATTATCAACGCCTCCGAACGACGACTGAAATAATGGTTTATAAAAAAGGGAGGTCATATCAAATGGAACTGGTATACACAATTGTTCCGCTCTTTTATACTCTCCGTTAATATCAGGCAATATCGCTTCTTTTAAAAACAGTTCTTTTACTTTTTTATTTAATCCGGAAATAGTTCCATTTATGTTTTCCGTTTTCAGAGCTTTCATTAAAATATTTCTTATAAACTTCTGCGTAATAAGCTTTCTATCTCTAAGTTCTATAAGAGATTCACATATCAAATCTCCCAACATGTCAAACAGATCCTTATTAAAATCAGAAGGATATATGAGCTTTTCCCTCGATACTGCAGTTTCAAAAGAACCATGAATTATAAACGGCAAATTTGTAATATCCTTTGTAGGAAAATATACAAAGATATTATCGTTATCAGCTGCTTTTATATTATAGTTATGATCATCTATTCTATAGGCAATACTGACTTCTGCAGATTTCATATCATCATGATCAAACACTTTTTTGAATTTCAAATAACGTGAAATACTTTCTTTATTAGTACTTTCTATGCGGCATACGATAAGATTTTTATCTGAATTATCTGCTTCAATAGTAATCCAAGCATATTCTCCTGTCTCCATATTTATCCAATATAAATTCCTGATCATATTCAAAAATAATAATACTTCACCGGACAGCTCATACAATTTTTCTAATACATTTATACCGGATATCTTATCTCTGCTCTTATCTTTTTTGATTTTTATAAACGGAATAACAAATTTAGTCAGATGTTTATCATCTGCAAATAATCTAATGTTGTTATTTTTAATTCTGCATTGCAGTTGGGATTTTTCCTTTTCAAAATCCCAACCGTTTATTTCAACCGGCAAAAGATAATTCTCAATACAAAATGACTCATCATCTGAATAAATTTCAGGTCGATCCGTATATTTAAATACGGATTTAAATCCCATTCCAAACTTTCCTATAGTCTGCGCATCACTTGCCTCTTTTGTACCCATCAACATAGAAGACACACCTGTTACATCATCTTCATCAAAAGGCTTACCGTTATGATAAAATATCAGTTTATCCTCAAAATACTGTATCACCACTTTGCTTGCCCTTGCATCTTCCGCATTCTGCAATAATTCATATATAAAATGATTACTATCTGAATAATGACCTGCAAGAAGTCCCTCGTATTTTTGCGGATTGTTAGTCATTTCTTTCCAATCTTCTCTATTCTTGTTATATATACTTTTGTAATCAATATTTCCCATTATATTTATCTCCTAATTTCTAATATATAAAACGCCTTTGATTAAAAGCTCTGTATAAATATCCGCTCTGTTTATCACTTCATCATTTCTCTTATTTTGTTCGTCACGATCAAAAGATAGCTTATCTAACTGCGACTGCTTCATCCTTATGATTCTTTCATCCGCCACTTTATTAAGCATACTTCTAAGATTCATTTCGATTTGCATTCTTGATTGATTTAATTGTTCTATACGATAATCACATTCTTCTTTCACATGCTGTTTATATCTGTTCTTTTCTTCCTGCCACTCTTTATAATGAAGTTTATCTATATCTTCCCATTTGCTTATATAATTTTCTTCATTAAAATTATAATCATCAGCAAATTGCAAATATGATAAAATATTGTTTTTCAACAACTTATTTTCACTGACTGCCATTATTCTTACATCTGTATTAAATCCAATGTATTTCCATGCATATATCAAAAAAGCATATTCGCCTTCTAAAATGCTATCGTCATAAACGCTGAGTCCTATCTTACATGGAAACTGTCTACTCTCATAATCTGCAGCCTGAATTATAAATGGATGCATCTGAGTAAGAAAAACAACATCGTCATTTTCCTTGGCATATGAACTGTCAAACGTAACGATAAGCGCCGGATTATTATTTGATTTAAGGTATGCTCTCCATAATTTACTGGCATTATTATTATTTATTATATTTATATGATTCAGGTTATCCAGCAAAATACGGCGTTTATCAACCGATAAACGAATCGTTTTTTTACTCGACTTTCCGAGCATATACTCTCCCTCGCCAAATAAATCGTTCATAAACATAACAGCCAGTTCATGCATACTTTCCGGTGTTATCCATATATTTTCAGCTTCATGAAGATTCTTATTTTGTATATAATTCGACAGATCAAATCCAAATAATGATTTCTCTTCCTGTTCTAATTTATACATTTCATTTATTTTCATTAGCTCATTATCTGCCATTTGTTCGATCTTAACTTTTCGTTCTTCTTCTGTAAGTTCAGAATCAAACATGATCTTAGATATTTGCTCGCTTATATCTCCAAGAATTTCAGAACAATCTCCAATACTTGATTCAAATACTCCTATCTTATTTAAGCATCTATCGTATATCACCTCGTCTATAGAATTCTCTGTTATCATATTATAAATTTTAACAATATCGCTTTTTTGTCCTCTCCTGTCTATTCTTCCTATTCTTTGCTCAATGCGCATTGGATTCCATGGCAGATCGTAATTTATCATCGTATCACAAAACTGATAGTCTAATCCTTCACAGCCTACCTCGCTAAACAAAAGCACATCTATCGCATCTTCATTATCCCTTTCCAATAGAAACCTGCTGCGTAATCTCCTTCTTTCTTCGTCAGGAACCGAGCCGTCTATTTGTTCCACTCTTACACCGCGATCAATCAAATTCATTTTTATATATGCCAAAGTATGCCTAAAAGAACTGAAAACGATCACACGATTATTCTTGTCATTTTGTTTTTCAGATATAACCTTAAACATGTTCTCAAACTTATCATCATATTTGGGAAGTTTTTGTGACAAATCTGAAATTTCTTCCATAAGACTATAAAGATATTTCTCTGTTTTTCCGTCCATATCGAAATCATGTTCATAAAGTTCCCCATCCATCTGTATCTGATCCATGCGTTTTTGCATAAAATCATCCAGAAACGGTACTATGCCGTAAATGCAGCTCGCAGCCTGCCGCATAATCGTACACATCATAAATCGTACATTATTACTTCCATGCAGTTTTGCTAATGCACTACTCTCAAACTTCATCAGTGCTTCATATAGCTCATGCTGCACTTCATTAAATGAAGCTCTTACTGTAATAGTCCTTCTGATACAGAAATCTTCTATATCTTTTCTTCTCGTACGATTTATTAAACTATTAAACGAATGCAGCTTTTCAATCATTCCTATAAGCTTAACTTTTTCATCTCTCGTAACAAATTCTTTTCTAATAATATTATTAATCCTTGCAAAATCCGGACTGTGCTGAATAACATTCCTTCCCCAAGATGTATTAAAAATCCTTAAAATTTCATTTTCTGCAGCTTGCTGCCAACCTTCATTCTGCATGCGGATAACACGCAGTAATTCGTTTATATGGACGTTAGGCTCTGACATCATGTTAAATGTTTCTTTATCAACAATTATATCAGGTCTTAATAAGTTCAACAATGTATACAGATCGTTATTGCTGTTTTGAAGAGGCGTTGCAGTTAAAAATACGATTGCATCTGCATTTTGACAAAATAATTCTACTCCTTTATACATCCATGTGTTAGAATTTCGTATATTATGAGCTTCATCAACTATAATCAGATCAAAATGAGGCAAAGGATCCAATTCAGCTAAACCGATGTTTTTATGCTTTTTGTTCGACCCTGATTTCCTCCCATTTATCGAATCTTCACTAAACAACGAATACGGGATAATCGTCTTTTTATGTCTTTCAGGCCATTCTCCATCTCGATCCGTTTCTGATATAGCTGAAATTAAAGTCCTTCCATCCATCTGAGTAAAATTTTCATCAAACCGCCTCATTTCCAATTCCCATTTACGTTCGGCAACTAATGGTCTTGGACAAATAATCAAAACCGAATTTATACTGAAACGGGCTTCTAATTCTTTTAATATTAATCCCGCTTCAATTGTTTTTCCTACTCCTACATCATCTGCAATAAGCAATCTCGGTTTATCAGATTTTATAATTTTTAACGCAGGACGAAATTGATAAGGCACAAAATCTATCCTTGCGGAATTAAGAGAATATAAATTACCCGAACTTGGATTATTTATTTGATATGCAGTTAAAGCAGTTCTGGCTCTTTTTACAGATATTTTTCTTTTTTTATTTGCTAAATCCTGCAATTGAATCTGTTCTCGATAAAAGGTCTGTACAGAAGTTCCTATCAACACAGAATATTTATCTGCATTAATCCCTATAACTGCTCCTATAACAGATTTATCACTGATCAAATTTACTATACTGCCTACAACGATATCCTCCGCTCCCATTTCATCAACACAAATTCCAATATCTTGAAATTTAATCGGGGTATCGTCTAATTCATTATCCTCCTGTACATCAAAAATGAAATTCTCCATATCACGAGTTTCACTCATCTTCGACCCTAAAAGCCTCATTAATGATATAATCGTTTCAACATCATCAATGATCCTCTTCTTAGTAATATCATTTTGATATGTATGATTCCAAAAGTTACAGACTTCCTGCATTTTTTTTATATTATAACGTTCACTGTTATCTATAAAAGCAGCACTTGTAATCACAAACCAATTGCGATCAAATATCCTCAACATAACCTCAAGATCAAATGCATTTATATCATTTATATTATTTTTCGATACTATTTCACGCTGTGATAAAGTAAGATTATCAACTACCAATTCATTCCACCATTTATCGGAAAATTTTGATAATTTATCTTTAAGCCAGGCTCCTAATCTATTAGATAATTGAGACATATATTCGTTCATCTTATCTATAATATATGAATTATTCATTATTTTTCTCCATAATAAAACAGTCAGATTTACTTATTACAAAATTATTTTACGATATTTTTTACCATGTTAAATTATTCTTCCTATCATAGCTTGTATTTAATCTCAAAAAATATGTTGCAAATCCTTTATTTTCAGAATTTACAACATATTAGTTTTTGTATGATTCCAATTATGATCACTATAGAAAAAATAGCATTCCATTAACCTTATCGCATCATATTTCTCCCTGCTATCCGCAGTATTTACGTATAATCTCCCCGCTCCATAAAATAAGCTCCTGCGACCAGCTTTCAAAATTATCTTTACTTACAGAATCACTTTCTTCCATCAGCAAGCAGATCTCCATAACGCGCCTTTCCGGCTCAGATACAGCTTCTTTTAACAATGCCTTTTGTTTGATATATTCTTCTGTCTGCAAAAAATAAACAGCCTGCACGACAAACCTCGCAGATTTATAAAGTCCCTTTAAAATGCCGCTGTCTTTTTCGTGCAAAAAATTATGAACGCATGCATGATATATACCGCAGGCTCCCGTATGTATTGATCTTCTTACAGAATCCTCATCTATAACAGAAAGCAGTTCGTCGATATCTCCGACGATCGGCGTCGTATCATAATAAAATTGAAACAATTCCGCCGCATCCCAATTTTTAAGTTCCTGCCAGCCTGATACAAACCCGCACGCAAGCTCTCTGTGCGGTATTTCATTCAGCATGGCGTCATACCGCCTCAAATCATCCATTTCCATCCTATCAAGCAGCAAAACCACATCTATATCGCTGCCCGGCTTCTGCTCTCCTCTGCCGAAACTTCCTTGTATTCCGACAAATCTGATTCTGTCTGCAAAAACTTCTCGGCTTCTTTCACAAAATATTTCCAGCCACTTATCGATATCTATCATACGATTCACCCCCATTCATAATTATAAGATCAGTATAAATTCTGCAAACTTCACGTTCTTTCTTGTATAGTAACCGTTATGATATCTCCCGCCTGCTTGCCTATTTTAGCTCTTATATCCTTGTATAATGAATTTAGGTTGTTCGAGGGATACCTATAAACCCTCAGACCTACTTCTTTACATCTCCAGTCTGATAGGAGATAATAGTTTTATTAGATTGAGAGGATGATCGTTGACTCCTTGAGCGGCTCTGCTCGTACTTGAAAGACTGATCCCTCTCTCTAATAAGCTTTCCGCGTATGAGTTGGATGTTGGTTGCCGCATGGCTTCTCTCCGTATTTAGTACAAGGTAGTGGCGCTTATTAGATGAGTGGTCT
>JAAVYD010000155.1 GCA_022790955.1 Bacillota bacterium | reverse complement strand
TATGAGATTATTGTCCTTTTGCCAGACAGGACAGCCAGCAGCGTGGTGAAAGCCCTGGATGTTTTGGAGAAGAAATACGGCAGGCGCAAGTTCCGGCGCACCTTCAAGACCATCACCTGCGACAACGGCAGTGAATTCGCGGACTGCCAGGGCATGGAGCACACCCGTTATGGACGCGGCCCTCGCACAAAAATCTACTACTGCCACCCCTACAGCGCTTACGAGCGGGGCAGCAATGAGAACGCCAACGGCCTGATACGCCGTTTCTTTCCCAAGGGCACAGATTTCAGCAAGGTAACGAAAAAGGCAGTCCGGCAGGTGCAGGACTGGATGAACCAGTACCCCAGGAAGATACTTGGCTGGAAGTCCGCAGAGGACATGATGTCCATTTTCATGTCCTCTGCCTGACCTACCAAAACTGAACAGCCTGGGCCAGCCGAAAAAGCAGAGGCTTTTCCGGCTTGTTTGCTGTACGCCAAAACTGTGAAATGCTCTTTCAGCACAAAAGCACCCCTGTGTTGTTGTACAACAACACAGGGGTGCTTTTGTGTACTTCTACAAACATCGTTGCATTTAAAACTTTTTTCTAAAAACATCTTGACATTTGGGGTCCGCACAGGGCAGCAGCATTAAAAAAGGCAGACACCAAGCTCCATTTCCGAAGAAAAAGGTAACGAAAAGAAGCCGGAGAGAGGCGATAAAAAGTTCGCCAGCCTTTCAAGGCTGCGGGTTCTTAGGGCAGCGCCCTAAGCGAGGTGTGGGACAGAGTCCCATGACCTTGCTGCAGGCCTTGGCCGAAGTTATCAATTTTTTAAGTAAAAGTCCCGAATCCCAGTGTTTGCAAGGGTTCCGGGGCTTCTTTAAAGCATATCCAATTTTTCTTTTTCAGCTTAGGAAGAGCTACAGAAAGTCGTAGATTTCAGAAATGATTTCTTGATATAGTTCTTGGCTATTGCGCGCCTTAGTAATATGCGCTCCGTTTAATCCGTCCTGTGCTGTGCATTTATATACAGGCTTATTAACTGCATAGTATGGTCTCACCTCATTATTGTCCTTCAACCTAAACATCTATCTGGATATTTTTAAATAAGTATAACACATTTTTAGAGAAAACTCACCAAATCTTTTATTTATTTTTCCTCGGCGTGATTTGTACTTGACACCCCATCTTGTATATGGCATACTTAATGTAACTTCGACAGAATGGCAGAGAAAGAATGATGCCATACTCTTGTATCTGTATGAGAATCTTTTCATTGGGTGTAAAACCTTTCTTTGTTTAGCGGCGCAAATTTTGACCAACAAGGTTGCACCATTGAAAAATCGTTTATTACGCCGCCCCGCCGCCAGACCCACACCCTGACCCACACGGCGAAAAAAACGGGTGGACACAGTGGGAAATTCAGGGTCAAATACCGCGCTTTGGTGTAGTAGAAAGGCCCAGAAACGCCGTAATGGAGCCAAATTTCGGCCCTCCACACTGTTTGTAATCAGCAGGTCAGGGGTTCGAGTCCGTTCACCAGCTCCAAACTGGGCGGTCCGGCCCGAGGATGAGGCCGGACAAGCCTTGTATAAAACTGCATAATTTATGGGGGAGTTCCCGAGTGGCCAAAGGGGGCAGACT
>JAAVYD010000154.1 GCA_022790955.1 Bacillota bacterium | reverse complement strand
TCTGCAAAAAACGATTACAGTGCGAAATAGAGGCTTGTAGAGGCATTACAGTGCGGAGGTCTGGACGATAAATAACAGGTTGAGCCTGTCGGCGAACGGCGGGTTTTATATCCAAATGGTAATAGTGTTCTATGATTCTTTGTTTTTACATGTATACAATACATTGTATACATGTAAAAATTTGCGGTTAGTTGAACCAAATGACAAGAAATAGAGTTGACAAGTTACGGTAAAAAATAGTAATATTGTTTTTAGAAAAATTTAAAAATGCAGAAAAAAAGACCAGAAGTTCACAGCTCCTGATCTTTTGCAATCTCTGTATCTGACACATACAAAGATTACTTTCCAAAGATTATATATCAATAAACAAAGTATTGCAAGAGTCTAAAAAAAGTAAATTGAGTATTAAGTCTGTACAGAGTGTATAGGCTTTTTTTATTTTTCTTTTGCCTGTTTATTAAAACAGGAAGGCGATTTGATATGCTTTTACAGATAGGCTATCTTATTCGCTATCTGTCCAGAAGAAACAGTATAAATAAATCTGAAGTTTAATACGCTCATTCATAGAAGTTATTCGGCCCTCTGCAAAGTCTGATTGTTCTTGCAGGGGTTACGTAAGGGGTTAAAGTGCGTCGCAAGACCTCAATAAGCCTAAACAGTAATAAATAAAAGCATTTCATAGCTTTTTACTGCATTGGTTAAAAGTAGGGCGCGGGGGAAATCTGTTGTCGGCATATGTCTGTTAAATGTCGAGGGAACAGGCGAAAGATCGAAAGGTCTTGAGGGTAGATGTAGGCAGTGAACGCCCTTCTAAAGCCTGATGAAGGTAATACTTCATAAGTCGAACAAAAGGAAAACGGATACAAGTGATGGCAGAGGCATAAACTTATCTTTTTTCAGGACAGACTTT
The DNA here is from genome assembly GCA_022790955.1 of Bacillota bacterium. Taxonomy (GTDB): domain Bacteria; phylum Bacillota; class Clostridia; order Peptostreptococcales; family Anaerovoracaceae; genus JAAVYD01. The sequence continues at coordinate 256 of JAAVYD010000154.1, read as the reverse complement.
TTCTATCTTTTCGATAGGGAAAGTCTGCCCTGGAGCCGTTTCAAGCTCCAGCAAAAGCATATATATATCGCAAGGTTGTCAAGTGTTCTTTGTTGAAAAATGTTTAATGCTACTATAAAGATATATCTTCTTAGTAGTATATATCTTCTTAGTAGTATATATCTTCTTAGTAGTATATATCTTCTTAGTAGTATATATCTTCTTAGTAGTATATATCTTCTTAGTAGTATATATCTTCTTAGTAGTATATATCTTC
>JAAVYD010000153.1 GCA_022790955.1 Bacillota bacterium | reverse complement strand
CAGGTGAGGGAACAAGGCGTATTTCTGGAAAATGGTGTTCACCTCCCGCTTGTGCGGCGGCAGGGCCGTGATGTTTTTCCCATAAAAAAACACATCCCCCGCGTCCGGCTGGATAAAGCCTCCGATGGTGCGCAAAACCGTGGTTTTGCCGCAGCCGGAAGGGCCTAACAGTGTGACGAACTCCCCGTCCTGGATATCCAGGTGGAAGCCCCCCAGCACCTGCTCCCCGCCATAAGACACAGCAATGTTTTGTAAGGAAAGAATGGTGTTGTTCAATTTTCTGCATCCCCTTTGCGAAATAAGTTTTGCGTGTCTTTTGTTATTCACACATAACCCGGCCCGGTTGGGACGCCCGGCAAAAGCCTTGCCGGCACGCGCCCGGAGGATCGCCATCCGCAAAGGATAAAAAGCAAAAGCAAAAAAGCTTTCGCGGCGAAAGAACAGGGCCGCTTTTATGGGCCGCCCCACCTCCTTCGGGAGCCGCCCTTTTTCAGATGCAAACGCAATGAGTACACTATACAGAAAATCAGTCTTTTTGTCAATCCTTTTTTTATTTTGGGGAGTGTCGGCGTGTGTAGCTGCCCTGAGAAAAGGGCTTGAAATTTTGGCGGCGGGGTAGTACAATGAAAGCAGGAAAACCTGTATATTTAAGGAGGAGTTTGCTATGAAAGTTATGGTGGAGACTTCAGCCCATCATGTCCATGTGTCTGACGCCGATCTGGCTGTGCTGTTCGGGGAGGGCGCAACCCTTACCAATAAGAAGGATTTAAGCCAGCCCGGGCAGTTTGCCTGCGTGGAAAAGGTTGAGGTGGTAGGCCCGAAGGGTTCCATGTCCATGTCTATTTTAGGGCCGACCCGCAAGGAAACCCAGGTGGAAATCTCCCTGACAGATGCCCGCAAGCTGGGCGTTACCGCGCCCATCCGGGAGTCCGGCGACCTGGAGGGCACCCCTGGCTGCACCTTGAAAGGGCCTAAGGGAGAAGTTGCCATTGAGAAAGGCGTCATTGCCGCCAAGCGCCACATTCATTTTGCCCCTGCCGAGGCAGAGGAAGCCGGCGTGGTGGACAAGCAGATTGTTTCTGTGAAGGTGGATTACAACGGCCGCAGCCTGACCTTTGGGGACGTGGTGTGCCGGGTGAACCCTGCCTATGCCCTTGCCATGCAT